>JBQLZI010000005.1:0-27333 GCA_052168195.1 Phycisphaerales bacterium | reverse complement strand
CTCGTAGGGCTCGTCCTGCCCGGCGCGGTCGTAGGCGATGGTCGCGTTCACCACGAGGCCGCCCGCGGTGAGGCGAGTGACGGGGTTGGCGGGCTCGAAGCCGGGCAAGGCGCCGTGGAGGATCTGCCCGCCGTGGAACCCGCCCGAGGCGATGGAATCGGCGTCGGCGAGGGTCAGGCGGGTGATGGTCCAAGGGGTCTGGCTGTTGGCGCCCGCGAGGGTCTGCCCGGTGCAGAGCAGAAGGTCGAGGGTGTACTGGCCGGCGCCGTCGCGAACGGCGCGGAAAAGGCCGGTCTTGCGTCCCGGGCCGCTCTCGCCGCCGGGGCCGGGCGAGCCCGCGGGCCGGGCGTCGTCCCACGCGGCCACGAAATAGAGGTTGCCGAGGGTGTCGACGGCCGGGCTGGAGATCGACGCGGGCGCGTCGAACGCGATCGTGCCGATCGGCGCGGACGAGCCCGACGTCGGGGGGGCGCTCAGGACGGCCTTGCCCGGGTGGGCGGCGACGGTCCAGTCGAACCCGCCGGAGGCGTTCCGCGTCGCGACGGCGAGGAACTCACGGGCGGACGTCGGGCCGGACGACTCGGTCGCGACGGCGGCAAGCACGAGATCGCCCGCGGCCGTGCGCCCCACGCCGACCTGCCCGCTCGGCCCGCGGAACGAGACCTGGCTGAGGTAATGGGAGAACTCGGCGGCGCCGGTCGGGTTGGCGGTGTACCCGTCAGGCCCGGTGATGGGCGCGGGAAGGGTCGCGGCGACGGCCGAGCCCGGCGCGACGGTGATCGCTTCGCCCGCCGAGGCGGGGGCGTTCACGCCGAAGGCGTTGAGGATCGTGGCGCGGGTGGAGC
This sequence comes from Phycisphaerales bacterium, assembly GCA_052168195.1. GTDB lineage: Bacteria > Planctomycetota > Phycisphaerae > Phycisphaerales > UBA1924 > JAHBXC01. The sequence continues at coordinate 26,488 of JBQLZI010000005.1, read as the reverse complement.
CGGCAGGAATCGCGAGGGAGGCGATCGTGCCCGCGGTCGGCGAACCGGGAACGTCGGCGAGGACGGAATACGTCGGGTTGCCCCGCAGGCCCGCGACGCCCGGTCCGAAGTGGGCGTTGGTCGAGACGACGGTGGTGGTGGACTCGCGCCCGAAGGTGAAGCGGCCGCGGAAATCCAGCGAGACGCCCACGCCCGACCCGAGGAGGAACCCCGGGGCGATGGGGGAGAAGACCACCGCCGGCGTGTTGAGGGTGGTCGTGCCGTTGTTCACGAGGAACCGCGTGCCGGCGCCGCCCGTGATGGGGGCGTTGGGCCCGGTGGGCGAGCCGGAAAGGTTGACGAGGAAGTTCAGCGAGCCGACCTGCCCGGGGGTGACGGACCGTTCGGGCAGCGCGACGATGACCGTGTTCTCGCCCTTCACGTTCGCGAAGCCCAGCGAGGCGTTGAAATCATCGACGCGCAGCGCGACGTTGCCGCCCTGATCGACCCCGCCCAGCGAGATCGAGGAGGAGTCTGGCTCGGTGACGTCGTTGCGGCTCACGAGGGCGGTCGTCCGCTCGACGTAGAGCCGGGTGGGGTTTGAGGCGTCCTGCCCGACGATCGCGCCGACGCCCGCACTGGCGAGGGTCTGGTCGGCGGTCTCGAGGCCGAAGTCGCTGAACGCGACGCCGAACACCCGCGAAAAGCCGGTCTTCGAGACCGAATCGCCCGGCGCCTGGTTGAAGTCGGGGTTCACGCCCTGTCCTGCGGCGTTCCAGAGCGGGAACGCGGTCGCGGCCATGGTCACGTTCGATCGCTGGCCCGACGACAGCGCCGCCGCGCCGAGGATCTGCGTGCTGAACGCGGGATCGATGCTCCGCGTGGCCTTCATGATGGGGGCCACGCCGAACGCGGCGCCCCACGCGGAGGCCGCGGGCGAGAGGTCGACGACGTACCGGACGCGCTGGAGGTCGAGGTCGAGGGCCGAGATCGCGTCGGACTGGCCCGGAGCGGCGGCCACGCTGTCCTGGGCCAGACAGGCCGCGCCGAGGGGCAGCCCGGCGAACGCGGCGAGCAGGATCGTTCGGCGGGGCGTACGCATCAGCAACACTCTACGTTGGGCGTCAAGCGGCGGATCGCGCCGCGGTCGCAACTCAGGGGGTGTTGAACGAGCCGCCCACGCCCGAGAACGTCGGCCGGCTCAGTTCGTTCTGGATGCGCACGTTCTCGAGTTCGAACCACTCGCGCCAGCGGTCCTCGCGCTCCACCGCCAGCGCGGTGCGCACCACGTCGAGCGAAGACTCGGTGTAGCGACGGAGCAGCCACGAAGCCCGCGCGGCGCCGCGCAGGGCAGGCAGGTACTTCGGGTCCCGCTGCAGCGCGGTCTGGTAGTGGCTCAGCGCGTCCGAGGGGTACCCCGCCTTGTCCCACGTCAGCCCGAGATTGAACGCGGGGCGCGGGTCCTGCGGCGCCAGTTCCTGCGCGTTGGCGAAACACTCCGCCGCCTCGAGGTACCGCTGCTCCTTGAGCATCAGCACGCCCATGTTGTTCCACGCGGCGGGGAAGTCGTTGTACGCCTGCACCGCCTGCTGGTAGAGGGCGATGGCCTCGTTGTTCTTCTCGCGCTTCTGCGCCTGCTGGGCCTGCGCGACCAGCGCGACCGCGGCGTTCAGGTCTTCCGACGAGCCGGGCCCGCCCATCGACATCTGCCGTGCGCCCGTCGACGCGCACCCGACCAGCGAGCCGGCGAGAAGGACGCAGGCCATCGCCGCCGAGGCGGCCCGGAAGCGGGAGGGGGTGGTCTTCGCGTTCACTGCTTCAACTCCCAGCGCGAGAAGCGCACATCGATGTTCCAGCCCGTCGTGCGGCTGGGGGTGACCTTGAATTGCGAAACGTACAGGCCGTCGACCTGGCCGACGACCGTCTCGATCCAGCGCAGCGCGTCGCCGATCTCCTGACCGGTGATGCGCGCCCCGATGTTCCGCCGGACCAGCGGCCCGCGGAGTTGCTCGTCGTCGCGCTGGGGCGTGATCTGCGGGCGCGTCGACATGCCGATCCGGTCGGACGCCGTGCTGATCGTGCTCAGCAGGTTCGCCGCGGGCCGGTACTTCGCGTCCTCGGGCGCGGCCTGCGAGCCCTCCTCGCGGATGCGCCGGATCTGGGCCGCGACGTCGTTCACCGCGGCCGCTTCGGCGACCGCGCGCTCCAGACGCTGCTCCGCGGCGTTCACGCCCCGCGCCGACCACAGCAGAAAGATCACCGCGCCCAGCAGCAGCGCAACGCTGAACACGACGATCGCCGTCGGCCGGTTGGCCCGCTCGGCGGCCATCGCGAGAGGGCGGAGCATGGGTTCCTGCTCGCGGATGCCCACGCCGCCACCTCCGACTCGACCCACCGGCCGGTGAGTTTCCAGTCTTGCAGCGATTGGCTGATCTCGCGCATGAAGGTGACGTCCCAGTCGATCGCGCCGGGCGATCGACGCAGCGCCTCGCGCAGGTCCTCGCCGGTCGCGAAGTCGGGCACGCGCACCGTCGCGTTGGGGAGCCCCTCGTTCAGATCGATGTCGAGGAAGAACAGCCCCGCGCCCCCGAGTTTCTCGAACGCGCCCGCGAGGCGGGCCAGTTCGTCGAGCACCGGCCGCGCCGGCGCGGGATCGATGATCTCCGGGCTCTCCGAGCGCATCTGCTGGAGCACCGAATCGAGCGCGCGGGCCTTGTCGGGGTTGTTCTGGAGTTCGGGCGCGACCTCCGCGACGACGAGCGTCGATGCGCTGCGCACCTGGGACGCGGCGCTCTGGAGTTGCGCGCGGCGCTCCATCGTCCTCCAGCCCAGCGCGAAGATCGCCACCGCGCACAGGCCCGTTGCCGCGCCCGCCCACGTGTAGAGTTTCGCGTGCGCACGCCCGCGTCGCCTGGTGAGCGCGACGAGCGTCCTGCCCGGATCATCGTCCTCGACGTCGGCGACCGCGTCGTCGTTCAGCGCACGCAGCGCCGCCCCGATCGGATCATTGGCGACCGTCGAGCGCACCTCCGCGTGCGGCCAGCGTTCGTCGAGCACGCCCGCCAGATCGCTCGCGTCGGGTCCGACCACGCGGACGTGGTTCGGGTTCTCGCCCAGATGGGTCGACCACGTGAGCCAGTCGAGCGCCAGGCGCGACGCCGCGATGGGGAACCACGCGCCGCTCTCCCATTTCTCGCTCCCGAAACCGCTGCGCCGGACGGAGAGTTCGCCCGCCGCGACGAGCCGCCCGCCGCGCATCCACGCCCAGATCAGGCGGCCGGAATCCTCGAGGATCACCGCGTCGATCGGCCCGATGTCGCGTGCTTCCACGCCGTCCTCGGGCTGGGCGTCGTCTTCGCTCGCCGCGGGCCGCCCCCAGATCGCGCCGATCGCGTGCCAGAGCGAGACGGTCACGCCCACGCGCACGCCCATGCGGTCGAGATGATCGAGCCACAGGCGGACGAGCGAGTCGGGCGTCGCGAGCACCGCCGTGCGCACTGAGCCGGTCGGTGCGCTGGGCTGCCTGGCGTTCCTGCGGAAGAGTTTCTCGAGCGTCGGGCTCGACATCGCGCCCGACGACTTCCTCGCGGCCCGGGCGAGGGGCTGCATGTGGCCCCGCATCGTGAGCGCGTCGTAGTCGGTCGCGCCCGAGCGCATCGCCGCAAGCACGACTTCGGGCTCGGCGCTGGGCGCGCTCGCGAAGACGCACGCCGCGTCCTCGATGTCCACGCACACCGCGTTCAGACGTTTGGAGGAGTCGAGTTGCAGTGCTGTCCACGCCGCCGCCTGCTGCGCGCGGTCGCGCAGCGCGAACGCGTCGGGCTGGGCGTCGCTCGCGGGCGCCTCGGCGCGCCACACGGCCTCGCCGCTCGGCGTGAGCAGGCGGACCTCCGAAAGGTCCTCGCGGATCCAGGCGGCGAAGGCGCTCATCGCGGGTTGTTCCTCGGGCGGGTGGTGTTCGCGCGCCGGCCGACGCCGGTCTGGTCGCCGAACACGCCCTCGTTGGGGTCCACGTACGCCTCGGCGCCGCGCAGCAGGTCGCCGCGGTCTGACGCCAGCCGCTTGATCTCGTACCGCCGTCCGCGGCCCCAGGTCACCACCACCTTCTCGGCGTCGATCGACTCCACCACGAACGGGTCGTTCGTGATCGGCTTGTCGCCCACGCCTACCAGGTGCTGGATCGAGTCGATCGTCACGATCGCCAGCGGCTGCGAGCCGTTCCACATCAGCCCGATGTAGCGCCACGTCGGGGTCACCCCGCCCGTGTTCTCCACGGTCATTCCATTCGTGTCGCCCTCGACGGCGGCCTCCTCCTGCTGCTGACGCTCCCGGATCGCCAGTTGCGTCCGCCACCACTGCTCGAGTTCGGGCTGGCGCTCCTGCAGCGCGAGCATCGTGTCGGACACGGTCGACCAGCGCTGCGGCCCGAGCGCGTCCGTCGGGTGGCGCCGCTGCTGCGTGGGGCCCGTCGGTTCGCTCGACGACGCCGTGACGGCATTGGGGTCGACGGTCTCACGCGGCTTGGGGAGCACGAAGATGATGACCGCCGCCGCGCCCGCGACCACCGTGGCCGCCAAGGCCGCGCGGGTCCATTTCGCCGCGTCCGATTGTCGCAAGGGCAGTGAAGCCATCTCGTCTCCGCGCTGGGTCGCGTGTGCGCCCGGTGTTTTGTCGTCGCGTCGGGGGGCCCGCGTTCGACGCCGCCCAGACTCCCGCTGTTCCCGGGCCGTTCAGGGCCGTCCCGTTTGCCCGACCCGTCCAGTCCCCCGGGTCGGTTCGGGGTTCTCGGTCGGCCCGCGGAGCAGCAGCGTCGCCGCCTCCTCCTCGTCGACCTGCCGCCACTCGACGACCTGGGCTCGTTTCACCTCGTTCAGGTTCCCACCGTCGATGTACGCGGCGAACCGCATCACGCCGTTGGGATCCTCGACTTCGACGACGGTGCGCAGGAACGAGGGCTCGAACTCGATGAGCCGGAAGATCTCCGCGATCTGCTCGGTGTCGTACCCGAAGTCCGTCAGCAGCGTGCGCGTGTTCGCCTGGTTCAGCCGTTCGGTGCGCCGCGCGGTGATCATCACCGGCGCCAGGTCGCGCCCGTCGGGGGCGAGGGCCGCGAGGATGTCTTCGGGCGCGCTGTTCACGCTGATCTGCATGGGCCCGAGCCGGCGGAACAGGTCGGGCCTGCCCGCGGGGATGCGCCGCTGGAACTTCTCGTACGCCTCGCGCATCGCGGGCGCCTCGCCGCTCGCGTCGGCCTTCGCCAGCCCCTGCCCGTCGATCAGGTAGACCGCGATCCGCCGCCCGCCCGGCAGTTCGAAGCGGTGCGCCGGGACCTCGGTCGACGTCCGTGCTCCCAGGTCGCGCAGGTTCTGGCGGCTCAGCCACAGGCCGAGCACCGCCTTGGCGCCCTGCACGTCGTGGTGGCGCCGGTACCCCTCGATCTGCTGCTGCACGATCAACTGCTGCGTCGAATACCGCTCCAGCGCCGACGCGACCACCAGCGACCCCACGAAGATCAGCAGGATGATCGTCGGCAGCACGAAGCCGCGCCGATCGCCCGGGTTGCCGCGTACGCGAGTCGTCATTCCGCGGCGCCCTCCACCGTGCCCTCGTCCTGGTCGTACAGCCCCGCCGTGGTGATCGAGGGCTCGAACATCCAGTCGACGGTCTGCCCGGTCGAGAGCAGCGCGATGAACCGCACCGCCTTGGGGAACTGCCGCGCCACGTTGGCGTTCAGTTCGCCGACCATCTCGCCGCCCGCGTCGAGGTCTTCCGGCTCGCGGTTCTTGAACAGCGTGCCCTGACGCGACGACTCGCCGCGCACCAGTAGTTCCCAGCGCATGTCGCGGATGCCCTCGAGCAGCGCGACCGGCTCGCCCGCCGGCGCGATTGGCACGTAGACCAGCGTCCAGCCGCGTTCCGCGGGGACCGCCTCGAACGCGCCGCGCACGAACATCGCCGACTTGGGCGCGCTCGGCGCCGGCTGGGCCAGCAGCGTCACCTCCATGCGCCGCGGCGCGTTCACCGCGCCGCTCGCGCCCGCCGGTTCGAGCACGAACATCGGACGGTCGCCCACCGTGCGCCCGAACCGGTCGACCTTCCGCGGCTCGGGCTCTTCCTTGTACTGGCCCCGCGTGCCGTGCAGACCCGGGATCGTCGTCCCGCTGCGCTCCGCGTCTTCCGCGGCGTCCTGCTCCAGGGCCGCGTCGTCCGGGTCCAGGCCCGTCGAACGCCGGATCAACTCCGCGCTGGGGTCCTCCGCCTTCGCGACCAGTGTCTGCATCGCCCGCGACAGCACCGTGTGCGCGAACACCCGGTCGCTCGACTCGCGGAACCGCTGCCCGTGGTAGCGGTCCATCCGCTCCATCATCCCGAACACGCCCAGCGCGGCCAGCAGCACCACCGCGCCGACCGCGGTCGCCATCATCAGTTCCAGCGCCGTGAACCCCCGCCGCGTCATCGGCCGCCCCCGTTGCCGCCGCGGAGGCTCTTCTCGAACGCTTCCTGCTGGCGCTTCTGCTCCTCGGCCTTGAGCATGTTCTCGATGAGCACCTGCAGTTCCGGGTTGTCCTTCGCCGCTTCCTTCACGTGCTTGAGCATCGTCGTGCTGTCGGTGATGTCCGCGAAGGGGTCGAAAACACGCTTGAGCGTCGCGACCTCGTCCACGAACCCGTCGCCGCGCACCCAGTTCACCTGCACGGTCAGCAGCATCAGCCGCCCGCGCAGGCGCGAAGCCATGTCCAGTTCGTTGACGTTCCGCCCCTCGCGGCGCTCGAGACGCTCCTCGCCGCTCTGGTCCTCAAGCAGTGCCTCCTGCCCGAACGTGTAGCGGAAGCGGAACCGCCCCATCTCCAGCGGCAGGTGGTCGGGCGGCAGCGACTCGGGGTCGTCCATGTACTGCAGGATCAGCCGGTGCGCCACTTCGTACGCCGCGACCCGCGCGTCGTCGCGCAGCGACAGCCGCTCGATCAGCGCGAACCCGCCCGTGATGGCTCCCGCCGCGATCGACAGGATCACGGCCGAGAACACGACCTCCAGGAACGTCACGCCCCGGCGCGCGGCGGCGCGCGAACGGCCCGTCGGGATGGAACTCATCCCGGGGCGCATGTCACTGGATTTCCCAACTGCGGATGTCGTCGGCCGTGCCGTACTCGCCGTCCTTGCCGCGGCTGATGATCTCGTACTCGCGGCCCTGCTGGCCCGGGTGGAAGTACTCGAAGGGACGCTTCCAGCCGTCGAGCGGGGGCTTCTCGAGGAACGGCCCCACAAGAACGCCGATCCCCTCCTGCGTGGTGGGATACGCGCCGGTCTGCAGGTTGTAACTCTTCAGCGCCGTTTCGATCGTGCGGATGCTGGTGACCGTCGTCGACTTGCGCGCGTTGTCGGCCTGCCCGACCACCGCGATCGACGCGACCGTCGCCAGCACGCCCAGGATCACGAGCACGAGCATGAGTTCCAGCAGCGTAAAGCCGCGGCGGGAGAGCGAACGAGCGGGACGGTTCGGGCAGCGGTGCATGGCGGTCAGACTCCGGCCGGGTGTCGAGAGAGAACAGCGCGCAACTGTACCCGTTCGACGGCCGCGCGAGGCGCCGGGTTCCCGCGCCGGCGCGTCCGAGGCGGGCGGAACCGTGAAGTCTCGGCGAAACCCGGGGCGGGAGCGGCTCACAACTGGGTCCCCGCGCTGCTCGAGAGGGTGATGAGCGGGATCATGATCGCCAGCAGCAGCGTGCCGATGATCGTGAACATCGCGACGATGATCGCCGGCTCCAGGAGCGCCAGCAGGCGGTCCGAACGGGTGTCGACCTCCTCGGCCATATCGCCCGCGAGGGTGTCGAAGGCCTGGTCGAGGTCCCCGCCGCGCTCGGCCGCGATGAGCAGCCGCCGCGTCGCGATCGGCAGGGCGGTCACCTCGTTGATGAGCGTGCGCAGCAGCCCGCCCTCAACGAGTTTCTTGCGCATCGCCTGGAGTTGGGCGCGGAGTTTGGGGTGGGTGATCGAGAGGGTCGTCGTCGCGAGACTGTCGGCGATGGGCACGCCCGACTTGGTCATCGCCGCCATCACCGCGAAGAAACGGGTGGTCTCGACGGCCAGTTGCAGGCGCGCGACCGCGGGGACGACGCGCAGCGTGCGCAGCATCGCCGCGCCGAGTTGCTTCCGCGCCACCACCGCCAGCGCGACGACCGTCGCGAGCGCGAGGATGATCCAGAGGATGTTGCCGCGGCACCAGTCGCCCACGCTGAACACCAGCGCCGAGAACCAGGGCAGTTCCACGCCCGCCTCGGAGATCGCCTCGCCGATGCGCGGCACGACCAGCGACAGCATGCCCAGCACCACCACCACGCTGATCGTCATCACGACCGCAGGGTAGATCATCAGCGTGACCGCCTTGCGGCTGATCGCCAGGCGCCGGCGCGCCGAACTCGCCAGGCGCTCCGCGGCGCCGCCAAGATCGCCCGCGCGCTCCGCCGCCCGATAGACGGCGATCGTCACCTCGTCGAACCCGCCCACGCTGTTGCACGCGTCGGCGAACGACGACCCGCTGACCACCATCTCCCGGATGCGCTCCACGCGCTGTTTCGTCTGGGGCTTCACCACCGACGCGACGACGTCGAGGGCCTCGGTCAACGGCACGCCGCGGGGCAGCAGCGTCGCCAGTTGGTCGTTCATCGCCAGTTCGTCGGCCGTGGGCACGCCGCCCGAGTCGCTCGTCTGCGCCCACGCGGGGAGTTTCCACGCGCGGAGCAGCAGCAGTTGCTCCTTGCGCAGCGAGTCGGAAAGCGTCGGCTCGTTGGCCGCCGAGCGCACGCCCATCTTCCGCGCGCCCATGGGCGTGGCCGCGACGTAGAAGAACGGGTTCGGGGCGGCTTCGGGGGGCATGGATCGGTTATTCGAGGACGCGGCGGATTTCCTGCTCGGTGGTCAGCCCGGCGCGCATCTTCTCGAACGCGTCGGCGCGCATCGGCTTGAAGCCCTGCGAGATCGCCAGTTCGCGGATGCTGACCGCGTCGGCGCTCTTCGCGGTCTGGGCGCGGATCTCGTCGGTCATGGTCATGATCTCGTAGACCGCGACGCGGCCCGAGTATCCGGTGCCCGCGCAGCGCTCGCAGCGCACGCCGCTGACCTTGCCCGAGCCCTTGCACGCGGGGCAGACGCGCCGGAGCAGACGCTGCGCCAGCACCGCCAGCAGTGAGGAGTTGATGAGGTACGGCTCGACGCCGATGTCCTCGAGGCGGCTGATCGCGCTCGGCGCGTCGTTGGTGTGCAGCGTCGCGAGCACCAGGTGGCCCGTGAGCGACGCCTGGATCGCCAGTTGCGCGGTCTCCGCGTCGCGGATCTCGCCCACGAGGATCACGTCAGGGTCCTGCCGCAGCAACGAGCGGAGCCCGGCGGCGAACGTCACCCCGCGCTTGGGGTTCACCTGCATCTGGCTCACGTTGTCGAGGTGGTACTCGACCGGGTCCTCGATGGTCATCACGTTGCGGCTCGTGCGGTCGATGCGCTCGAGCGCCGCGTAGAGCGACGTCGTCTTGCCGCTGCCGGTGGGGCCGGTGACCAGGATCATCCCGTTCGGGCGGTTTACGAGCGAGAGGAACTCGCTCTGCATCCCCTTGGTCATGCCCACCGCGTCGAGCGAGAGTTGCGTCTGGCTCTGGTCGAGCAGTCGCAGCACGATCCGCTCGCCGAACACCGTGGGGATGCACGACACGCGGATATCGATCTTGCGCGAGCCGACGCGCACCGTGGTCTGCCCGTCCTGGGGCGCGTGGCGGTTGGCGATGTCGAGTTCCGCCATCACCTTGATGCGCGACGAGATCGCCGGACCCAGCGAGGGAGGGGGGCTGAACGCGTCGACCAGCATCCCGTCGACGCGGAAGCGTATGAGCAGTTTGCCGTCGAGCGGGTGGATGTGGATGTCGCTCGCGCGCCGGCGCAGCGCCTCGAACAAAATCATGTTCACCAGCCGGATGACCGGCGTCTGCCGCGCGAGTTGCAGCAGGTCGGTCGCGTTGCCGATCGAGCCCGCGGCGTTCTTCAGCGCCTGCTCGTCGAGCGGGATGTCCTCCACGATCTCGGTGACGAGGTCCTGGCGCTGCTCGTACCCGCGGTTGATCAGGTTCGCGACCTGGGCGCGCGGCGAGAGCACGATCTGGATCGGCATGTTCACGAGCCGCTCGATGGCCGCGAACACCGCGGGCTGCATCGGCTGGCTGGTGACGACCGTCATGGTGCGCCCGTCGCTGTTCAGCCCGGCGATCTGATGCTGGCGGGCCACGTCGGGCGGGACTTTCTCGAAAAACACGCTGGCCGAGGCGTGCGGCGCGGGGTCGGCCTCGAAGGGCAGGCCCACGCGGTTCGCCAGGGCCGCGAGCGCCGCGTGCTCCTCCATCCCGATGGTGGAGAGCAGCGCGTCCCAGGGTTCCTCTTCGGCGCCCGGCGCGCCGGAGATGGCGCGGAGGTGCTCGCCGCGCACCGGGAGCGTGCCGAACAGGCCCTGCTCGGCGCGTCTCGCGCGTTCCTCGGCGCCGTTGCTCGGATTGGCGGTGGGGGTGTCGCTCACTCGCGGTCCGCGTCCTTGTCGGAGACGATCACGACCGCGCCCATCGGCTTGGGCGTGTCGCTCGGGGAGGGGCGCACCGGGCCCATCGCGCTGGGCTCGGTCGGCGCGGGCTCTTCCACGGGGTCGAGGGGCGGGGGCTCAAGTTCGCGCTTGGGCGAGATCAGCGCGCCGCTCGCGGGCATGAACTCGGGCTCGAGTTCCGGCAGTTCGGCGCTCAGGTCCACACGCTCCATCGGGCCCTTGGTCAGCAGGCGTAGGTCGGCGAAGGTCGGGTCGCGGACGATGCGCGGCGTGACGAACACGTAGATCGTCGCCTGGGTCTTGCTGTCGACGGTCCGCTTGAAGAACTCGCCCAGGATCGGGATGTCCCCGACGAAAGGCACCTTCTGCACCGTCTTGTTGTTCCGCTCGCGGACCAGCCCGCCCACGACCATCGTCGCGTCGGAGGGCAGCGTGACCACGCCCGCGTAGTTCTCGCGCTGCGACGGGGGCTGGAGCCCGTCGCCCGTGCTCGCGGTGCGATCGAAGTCCGAGAGTTCGAGTTCGTACGTCAGATTCAGCATGCCCGCGTCCGAGATCTGCGGCGTGATGGTCAGCGTGGTGCCGGCCTCGGCGGTGCCGCCCTGCGACGTCACGCTGGTGCTCGCGTTCTGCGTGGTCTCGGCGAAGGGTTCTTCGCGGATGCTCTCGACGCTGGCCTCCTCGTTGTCGTTCACGAGCACGCGCGGGCTGCTGATGATGCGCGTGTCGCCCACTTCCTGGAAGGCGTTGATGACGAACGGCACGTAGTCCGAGCGGATGATCGCGCTGGTGAAGCCCGAGAGGTTCGTCGCGACCTGCCTGGGGTCGGTGGCGCTGCCGCCCTCGGGCGCGGTCGTCAGCCCGAAGTTGGTGAACAGCACGCTCTGGCCCGGCGTGAACTGGCTCTCGATCGCGAAGCGGAAGTCATCGTTCGCGGTCACGGAAACGATCTGCACCTCGACGTACACCTGCGGGCGGCGCACGTCGAGTTTCTCGACGATGCGCGCGATCTCGCGCTGCTGGCGCGCCGGGGCGCGCACGGCGACCTGGTTCCGCGCCGTGTCGGGTTCGATGGTGATGTCCGACGTCGGCGTGAGCGCGTTCGTGCCTTCGGCGCCCTCGCCCGTTGCGGCGTCGAACGCGCCGAGTTCGGTGGGGGAGGGGATGGTCGGGCGCCCCGTGCGGTTGCCGCCGAACCCGGCCTGCGGCAGGAAGGGGCTCTCGCCCGTGCGGCTCGCGGGGTCCTGGATGAGCGCGTTGAGCAGTTCCGCGACCTGCTCGGCGTCGGCGTGCTTGAGTTTGTAGAACTCGACGACGACCTGGGCTCCGCGCGCGTTCTCGGCGAACGCGTCCACGAGTTCCTGCACCTGCTTGTGCTGGGAGGGCGTGCCGAAGTAGACGAACGCCTCGTAGTTGTCCTCGATGACGAATCGCGGGCCGCTCATCCGCTGGCCCTGGGCCTGCTGGTTGAACTGCTGGCCCGCGAAGTTGCCGCCGAAGGTGGTCGTGCGGCCCTGCTGCACCCCGCCGCCGGAGATGCGCACCGGGCCGAGGCCTTCATCCTCGCCGAACTGCGCGATCTGCGTGGCGGCGGGACCGACGGCGTAGCGACGGGCCTCGAGCCGGCTGGGCATATCCACGATGTCGATGATCTCGACCAGTTGCGCCGCCTCGCCCGCGGAGCCGCGGAAGATCAGCGAGTTGGTCGAGCCGTCGACAATCAGCCGGTCGGGCAGGTTGCTCAGCGAGTTGCTCTGCCCGCCGCCGACCTGCACGGCGCCGCGCTGCGCGCCCTCGCCAAGGGGCTGGCTCTGGTTGCGCAGCACGCCGGTCTGCACGCCCGCGAGGAGTTGCAGCACCTTGTCGCGAGCCACATCGGCGCTGATGTTCATGAGTTCGAAGCGGTGCAGCGCCATGCGCTGGCGCTCTTTCGTGACCGCGTTCACGAGGTCCTCGACCGCCTGGATGTTCCGCGGCGTGTTGGTGACGATCATCACGCCCAGTTCGTCGATGAACGCGACGCGACCGCCGCCGCCCTGCCCGTCGGCGATGCCCAGCGCCTTGTTCACCGCGTCCTGCAGCGAACTGGGTCGGATCATCGGGGTCGGGATGACGCGCGTGGTCGAGAGCGGCCCTTCGCCGAACACCACCGGGAGGTTGCCCACGGGCTTGATGACGTACCAGCCGGGTCGGTCGGCGGTGATGGCGTAGCCGTGCTGCTCGAGGAGCATCGAGAGCAGCGTGAGCAGTTCGTCGCGGGGCACGGAGAGCCCGCCGTTGAACACCACGGTCAGGTCGTTGAGGCCAGGGTCTGACACGATGTTCGCGTCGAGTTGCTTGGCGACGAAGTCGACGAGGAGGCCGATCTGGATCGGCTCGGAGCCCTCGCTGATCACGACCATGTCGTTGGAGGCGGGAGGCGCCGCGGCCGGGCGCGTCTCGGGCTGGACCTGCGCGGGCTGCTGGGCCTGTTGATCCTGCTCGGCGTCCTCCGGCTTCACCTGCCCCCAGGCGCGACGGAGCCACCCGCCGCCGCCGGATTGATCTTCCTGTGCCTGATCGCGGCGTTCGTTCTGGGCCACGGCGTCGATCGCGAGCGTCGGCGCCCACACGGCGGCCGCGGCGACCACGGCCAATCCTCGCGCGCCGCCTGCGCAGCGCAGGAGCGCCTCGGCGAGGGGAACAGGGCGCGTGCGCATCGGGCTGGTCTTGCGGTTGCGGATCAAAGCAGCGGCCTCTCGAAGGGGATCAACGCGCACCAAGGGGCGTCGGCGCTCCATCGCCGGCGGGAACCTACCAGAACTGTCAGGTCGCAGTGCCGAAGGTATGTCGCGCACACGCCGCGATCACGCCTCGGGTCGCTAGCATCGCTCGATGCGAGTCGTCAGCCTGCTGCCCTCGGCCACTGAGACGCTCTCTTTCCTGGGCGGTTCCGATCTTCTCGTCGGCCGTTCGCACGAGTGTGATTTCCCCGAGGGGCTCGCGCACCTGCCAACGCTCACATCCCAGATCGTCGACTTCCACCAGGTGGGAGGATCGGCAGGCGTCGACCAGGCCGTGCGCCGCGCACTTTCTGCCTGTTCGTCACAACCCGAAGCGCCGTCAGCGTCTGAGAACGACGCCGACCGCGTCGTGCAGGGCGGGCTCTACACCCTCGACACCCGCCTGCTCCGGGAACTGCGGCCCGACGTCATCCTCACGCAGGACCTCTGTGAGGTCTGTTCCATCGATCTGAACACCGTCAGGGCCGTCGCGCGGGAGATGAGCCCCGCGCCGCGGATCGTGTCATTGAATCCGACGACGTTCGAGCACGTCCTCGACGACTGCTACGCGGTGGGCGAAGCGGTGGGTCTTGAGGCGCAGGCCGAGGAACGCGTCGCACAACTCCGCGAGCGCTACTACCGGGCGGCGAACTTCGTAAACCCTTTCACGCAAGGGCCTCGGGTGGCTTTCCTGGAATGGACCGACCCGCCGTTCATCGGGGGCCACTGGACACCCCAACTCATCGAGCGGGCCGGCGCGAGCCACCCGCTCAACCCCACGGAACCTCTTCCCGGCGCGGGCGCGGGCGAGGGCCAGCAGGCGGCGTTCCGCGTCGCGGGCAAGTCGATCCGCGTCCCGACCGACGCCGTCGCGGCCGTCCGCCCGGAGGCCGTCATCGTCTGCCCCTGCGGCCTCGACCTGCCCACCACCCGGGCCGAGTTCGCGAAGATCGCCGATCAGCCCTGGATCGCCGACACCCCGGCCGCGAAATCCGGCCGCATCGCCCTTGTCGACGGCAATCAGATGTTCAACCGCCCGGGTCCCCGGCTCGTCGACGCCTTCGAGTTCCTCGTGGGCTACCTCAACGACCTGCCGGACCTGATCCCCGAGGGTTTCCCGTGGGAGCGCTGGGCGGGCTGACGCTCCCCGTGCGCACCTACGCTCCTCTTCTATGGCATTGGGCAAAGGCAACGAACGCGCCGACCTGAAAGTCGCCTCCGAGCGCGCGATCCTCTGCGCGCTCCACCTCCCCGAGGCCGACATCGACGAGGCGGACCCCTTCGGCGAGATCAAGGCCCTCGCGGAGACCGCCGGCGCGGTCGTCGTGGGCGAGGTCGTCCAGAAGAAGCAGCGCCCCGAAGCGGGAACCTTCATCGGGTCGGGCAAGGTCGAGGAACTCAAGCGGCTCTGCGACGCCGCCGACGCGAAAGTCGTCATCTTCGACAACGACCTCTCGCCCGCGCAGATCACGAACATCCAGGAGGCGGTCGGGCGGAAGATCATCGACCGCTCCGAACTGATCCTCGACATCTTCGCCGGGCGCGCCGCGACGCACGAGGCCAAGTTGCAGGTCGAACTCGCGCAACTCGAGTACACCTACCCGCGCCTCCGCGCCATGTGGGACCACCTCGAGCGCATCGTCGGCGGCGCGGGCGGCATGGCCGGCATCGGCACGCGCGGGCCGGGCGAGCAGCAGCTCGAAATCGACCGCCGCCTCGTGCGCAACCGCCTCACCCAACTCCGCCGCGAACTCGACGAACTCCAGGCCCGCAAACGCCGCGAGGTCCAAAAACGCCGGCAGGACCACTTCACCGTCGGGCTCGTCGGCTACACCAACGCGGGCAAGAGCACCCTCTTCAACACGCTCACCGAGGGCGGCGCCTACGCGGCGAACAAACTCTTCGCCACGCTCATGACGCGCACCCGCGAATGGGACCTCGGCGAAGGCCTCCGCGTGATGCTGTCCGACACCGTCGGCTTCGTCCGCGACCTGCCCCACAACCTCGTCGCGTCGTTCAAGGCGACGCTGGAAGAGGCGACCCACGCCGACGTGCTGCTCATCGTGCTCGACGTCGCGGACCCCAACGCCGAGCGCCACCTCGCCGTCGTGCACAAGACCCTCGACGAACTCTTCGAGGAGGTCCGTGAGCAGGAGCGCCGCCACGCGAAGAAGGCCGGCGACCGCGGCGCCGCGGGCGAACTCCGCGAGTGGAAAGAGCCGACCCGCATGCTCCTGCTCAACAAGGCCGACCTGCTGAAGGACAACGCCGAACTGCTCATCTGGCGCGGCCGCGACCCCTCGGCCCTGCCCGTCGTCGCGACCAACCCCGGCGATCCCGGGCTGGCCGAACTCGCCGACCGGGTCCGCGCCCTCGCCAAGGGCGAGATCCGCGAGCGGCTCGTCACCCTCCCCACCAGCGACGGGCGGGGCGTCCACCTCCTCGAGACCCGCGGCGAGGTCCTCGACCGCCAGTACGAGAACGGCGAGGTCACCCTCCGCGTCAAGATCGGCGCGCGGGAACTCGACCGCATCCGCGCGGGCGGCGCCCGCCTCGAATTCGTGGATGTCTGACCCGGGCACTGGACGAACGCCCCCCGGACTCCGATACTTGGACCTTCCGCCACCTTAGCTCAGCCGGTAGAGCGGCGCTTTCGTAAAGCGCAGGTCGTGGGTTCGAGTCCCACAGGTGGCTTTGCCGACGCGCGAACGGCTCACGCCTCCGCGTCGGCCTCCTCGCCCACGCCGACTTCCTCGTCGACGGGCTGGGCCTCCATCTCGGGGGGCGCCAGCGGCACGAAGATCGCCACGGCCAGCCCGCCGCCCGGGTCGGCCCGGAGCGAGATTTCTCCCGCGCTGAGTTCGATCAGGCGCTTGGCCCGCGTCAGGCCCAGGCCCAGCCGCCGGAGTTTGCGCTTCGTCGTGAAGTACGCGTCGAACGCCCTGGGCAGGTCGGCTTCGGGCATGCCCTCGCCGTCGTCGCGCACGATGATCAGCGCGCGACCGGTGTTGTGGTCGATGTGCGCCCGCACCTCGACCACCTCGCTCTTCTCGCTCTCCAGCCCGTTGACGATCACCTCCGCCAGCGCGTCGATCACCTGCTCGGCGTCGATGAGCACGTTCGGCAGGCCCTCGTCCGCGATGATCCGAGGGCGCGGCTGCGGATACCGGCGCGGGTCGTGCTTGTAGCGTCCGCGCGCCTCGCGGCCGGAGCGTTCCAGCACCCAGTTCAGCGGCGTCGCCGCGCGTTTCATCTCGGGCGTTTCGCTGAACAGGCGCAGCGTCTGCACCAGCGTGCCGACGTTCGCGCCCGCCTGGCCGATCGCCTCGAGCCAGCGCTGGTCGCGCTGTTTGTCGAGCCCGGGCGCGAGCATCTCGCACCGGGTCCGGATCATCTCGACCTGGGCCATGAAACTGTCCATCGCGCCCGTCGCGAGCGACGCGATGCTCCGCAGGCCCTCGGCCTCAAGCAGCGCCACGCGCGCCTCCTCGGCCCGCGCGTCCGCGTCCGCGAGCCTTGACTTCGCGGCCTCGGCGGCCTCTGTCGCCGTCACCACCGCGAGCGCCGAGCCCCACGCGCCCAGCAGCGGGCGCAGCGACGCCGCGTCCGAGGGTTCTTTGTCCAGCAGCAGCACCGCGGAGGTTTCGCCGCCCGTGGGCAGCGCGCACGCGATGACCTCCACGCCGCTCGACGCCACGCTCGGCGCGCTCGCGAGCCACGGCGCCGCGGCCGACGTCTTCACGCCCTGCTTGTCGTTCGGGATCGCCGCGCGGAGCGTCGCGCCCGACGGCGGCTGCACCGTCGCCACCTTGACGGGCGTCCCTTCGCCTTCCGAGGTGAACACGCGCACCGTGCCGCCCGCGGCGGGCTGCACGCACACCGCGGCGAACACCGCCGACAGCGCGTTGGCCGCCGACGCGATCACAGCCCCCGCGACGCGCTGCGGCGACGACTCGCCCGCGAGCGTCGACTGGAACGCGCTCACCGCCGCGAGCGCGGCCTTCTGGCGTTCGACCAGCCGCTCGCGCGGCGTCTCGCGGGCGCGCTGCCGCTCCAGTTCGCCCCGCGCACGGCGCAGGGAGAAGTCCGCGAGGTCGGCCGGCGCGGCGCCGGGCACGCCCAGCGCCTCCGCCCGTGCGCACACCAGCGAGAACAGGTCGCGCTCCAGCGCCGAGAGTTTCGCGTCGTCCACGCCGCACGCGGACGAGGCGGTGCGCACCGCGTTGCGCAGCGGCGCGTCGCCGAACCAGGCGAGGTGCGCGAACCGTGTCGCGAGCAGCGCGAGGTTCACCGTCGTCACCACCGGCTTGTTCGGCGTGTCGGGCACGCGCTCGGGCGCCACGCCCGCAAGCCAGATCGAGTCGCGCACGAACTGCGGGAGTCTCCAGCGCTCCGAGACCTTGCGCCCGACCGTGTGGTGATCGATGCCCATGAAGGACCGCTCGATCTCCGCGAGTTCCTTGCCCTCGCGCTCCGCGAACGCCGCGACGCGCGCGAACGAACTCGGGAGGATCGAATCCAGGGCCACCACGCCCAGCCCCTGCGCGAGCCCCGCGAGAAACGCGTCCGCGGGGTCGACGCCGCGCGCCGCAGCCAGCGATTCCGCGGCCGCCGCGACGGCCACCGCGGACACCCAGAACGCGCGCCGGTCGAGCGCGGGGTTCTTCGTGTTCTCCGCGGAATCCGCCTCGATCGCGACCTTCGCGCGGTCCGCGAGCGCGTCGAACAACTGGCACGAGACAACCGCAGCCCGCAGCGTGCCGAAGCCCGCCAGCAGCGCCACGTCGTCGATCGACGAGATATCCGCGCCTTTGTTCGCCTTCCCGCTGCTGGCGCAGAGCGCCTTCGCGACCGAGAGCGCGCGGCCCGCGAGCGACGCGTCCGCCTCGATGAGCGCGACCGCGTCGCGCGGCTCGAAGCCGTCGCCGGTCTCCGACGCCAGGATCCGCGTAGACGCCTCCGGCGCCGTCGGCAGGTCCCCGATCCGACCGAGAACCTGCTCCGCGCGCTTCGCCGGCGCGCTCTCGTTGGGCTGCGGTGTGCTCACGGCGTGCTCCGAAGGGACAAAGCCACGGCGCACCCGGGCGCCGGCGCACCTTCGTCGTCGTTTTTCCGCAGCGGCTTTCAGCCCCGCGGCAAGCCGTGGCGCAGCGGGTCGGCGTGCATCGGTCGCGCGGACTCGCGTCGAACCCGTGCCCGCATAATCGGCGGAATCGTCACAACCCGAGCGCGATCAGCGGGCGACTTCCCCCGCGATAGGCGGAAGGTCCGCGTCGCGGTCGGTCGGCGTGCGCTCCACGAGGTACATCCGCGGCAGCAGGTAGTTCCGCCCGCGGTGCGCGTAGAACTCGCCGCTCAGCGTCACCACGGGCGCCTGGACCGAGAACGCCGCCAGCGACTCGAGTTCCTCGAGCATCAGCGACGGCAGCATCGGGATCGGCATCGTCGCCATCGCGTCCTTCTCGAGCGCGCCCTCCTTGGGCAGCGGCTCGAAATACGCCCACCCCGCCGGGTTCTGGATGATCTTGCCCCGCACCATCGTCAGCGTCTCGCCCTCGCGCCGCACGGCGACCGCCTCCCCGCGCCGCTCGCTCGCCCCCTCGGGCGCCTGGCGCCGGTCGGCGCGCGTCCGCTCGAACTCGCGGATCAGGTCCGCGACCGACGGCGCCCCGGTGACGCTCTCCTCGGTCTGCAGATCGTCGCGTTCGCCGACGCTCGCGAACTCGTCAACCAGCGCGTAGTTGGTGTTCTTGTAGACGTACACCTTCCCCGTGATGCGGTACTCGCCCTCGCCCCGCGCCGCCGCGACCTGCTCGAGTTCACCGAGTTTCAGCGTCGGGAGCAGCGTGAACGACCGGCGGCGCCCGTCGACCACCGTCTCGAAGACCCAGTGCTCGCCCAGCAGGCGCAGCAGCCCGGGCGCCTCGATGAGGTGCTTGCCCTCGCGCAGCAGCGTCGCTCCGGCCGCGGGGGGGTCGCGGTCGGACGCAGGCTGCGCATGCGCAGGGAACGGCCCAGCCGCGTGAAACAGCGAGAGGGCCAGCAGGCAGGCAACCGTCGGGGCGCAGGTGCGTCGCATACCGCTGTGTATCGTCGGCCCGTTCGCCGGCTTGCGTGCACACTCGCCCTCGAATTCGACCGCTCCGCGTCCGAATACCCTTCCACGCATGTCCCGATCGGTGCGCATCCCGGCGACCCTGCTGCTGCTCCTCGCCGCGTGCGCGGCCGGCGCGTGCAAGAGTTCATTCGACGTCCACCGCGAGGTCCTCCGCGGCCAGGTGGCCCAGGGACGGTGGGAGCAGGCGGCGGAAACCCTCGACAGCGCCGCCTCCCGCGACCTGTACGGCGCGCGGAACGAACTGCTCTGGCTCTTCGACCGCGGGACCGTCGCCCAGGCGATGGGCGACCACGAGACCGCCATCGACACGCTCAACCGCGCCGAAGACATCATGGACCGCAAGCGCGGCGAGGACGTCGGCGACGTGCTCGGCGCCCTGCTCATCAACGACACCCTCCGTCGCTACACCGGGGATCCGTACGAGGACATCTACGTCAACGTCATCAAGATGCTCGCCCATCTCGAGGCGGGCGTGATCGACGGCGGCGCGACGGTCGAGGCGCGGCGCATCGCGAGCAAGGCCAACATGCTCCGCGACCGCTACCTCGAGATCTACCCCGCCGCGCGGAAGAAAGCCCAGAGCGAGATCGGCGACGCGCGGCGCGGCGACTCGTTCTCGGAGAGCGCCGGGTTCACGCCCTCTTGGGAGGTCGATCCGCCCGCGAGCGTCGCGGGAACGATCGCCGAGAACGAGGCGGGACAGTTCATCGAGTCGACGCTGGGGCTCTACCTCACCGCCGCGGTCTGGATGCACGCGGGCGAGGAGGGCAACCAGCGCGTCGCGGCCGAGCGGCTCGTGCAGACCATCGACCTGCACCGAGCGTTGATGCGCGGCGTCGATCCCGCGGACTTCGCGGATCTCGCGGCGCGCGAGGCGGACGAGAACAACGTGCTGGTCGTCGCGCTCTCGGGGCTCGGGCCCACCAAGACACGCTTCCGCTTCCCGCCGATCATCATCGACGGCGCCCCGATCTACTTCGAGTTGCCCATCGTGCGCCCGGGCCCGAGCGCCGCGAGCAGGGCGCGGGTCATCGTCGGCTTCGACGACGCGTCGCCCCTTGCGCTCGTCGAGGATCTCGGGCAGGTCGCCGCGGAGAACCACCGCCGCCAGTTGCCGCTGACGTACCTGCGCACCTTCGTGCGCGCGGCGGTCAAGGCGCTCGCCACGCGTGAGGCGGTCCGCGCGATCGAAAAGAAGAACGACGACGATTTGGTCCGGCTGGGCGTGTACGTTGGCGCGTTGCTGGTCCCCGGGTTGACCGAACGCGCGGACGTCCGCGCCTGGGAGTCCCTGCCCGCCAAGGCCCACGTGGGGATGCTCTCGCTCCCGCCCGGCGAGCACCGCGTGCGCATCGAATGGCTGAACGACGCGGGGTTCGTGGTCGACGAGTCGCGGGTCTTCACCGTGGAAGTGGGGGATCGCGACGGGCTCCGCGCGGTCGTGGCGCGCTCGCCGCGGTAGCGGTCGGGTTCCGTTCGCGTCGGAACCGTCGCCCCCGCGTGTGCGTCCGGGTACGCTCGTACGCACTCATCTGGAGGTCCGCATGACGAAAGCCGCTCTGACGATCCGAACCCTCGCGCTGGGGCTGAGCGTGCTCGCGCTCGCCGCCGCAGGCTGCAAGTCCCGCGACGTGACCCGCGCCGACCCCGCGGAAGTGCGCGACCTCGATTTCCGCTTCGACGAGGACGACGCGCGCATGACCGCCGACACGATGGTCGGCGACGCGCTCTCCCAGGGATGGATCGACCGCTGGATGGGCGCGCACGACCAGCGACCCGTCGTCATCGTGGGCACGGTGCGCAACGAGACGAGTGACTACCTCGACAGCAAACTCTTCACGAAGCAGATCGAGCGGGAACTCATCAACTCCGGACGCGTGCGCATCGTCGCCGCTCGCGACGAGCGCGGCGAGATCCGCGACGAGCGCAAGCAGGGGCTCGACTGGTCGCGCCCCGAGACGGTCAAGCAGCAGGCGTACGAACTCGGGGCGGACTTCATCCTCCTCGGCCGCGTCGGCGAGAACATCGAACGCTCGCGCGACGGGAACCGCCGCATCGTCTATTACCAGGTGAACCTCGAGATGATCGACCTGGAGAGCAACGAGAAGGTCTGGATCGGCGAGCAGCAGATCGAGAAGCGCGTGCGGGACCGCGGATGATCGCGCGCACCCTCACCACGTTCGCGGCCGTCGGCGCTCTGGCGCCCGCGGCCGGCTGCGCGTCCACCACGCTGAGCGACGAGCCCATGGCCAACACCTCCGCGAGCGACACGCCGGTCCCGGCGGCGCTCCAGACCGTCGCCGAACGCTCGGGGTACACGAGCACGGCGACCTACGACCAGACCATCGCGCTGTGCTCCGAACTCGACCGGAGGAGCGATCTCGTCTCGCTCTCGTTCATGGGCGAGACAGCGGAGGGCCGGCGTATCCCACTGCTCATCGTGGGCGACCCGCCCCACGCCTCCGCGGCCAACGCGCGGCGCGACGGCAAACTCGTCGTCCTCCTCGTTGCGAACATCCACGCGGGCGAGGTCTGCGGCAAGGAAGCGTTCCCGATGCTCGTCCGCGACCTGATCCTCAGGCCCGGCGCCCCGGAGAACCGCGCGATCCTGCGCACGATGACGCTGCTGGTCGTCCCGATCTACAACGCCGACGGCAACGAGCGCTTCAGCCCGGGCAACCGGCCCGGCCAGGTCGGGCCGGTGAACGGCATGGGCCAGCGCGCCAACGCGCAGGGGCTGGATCTCAACCGCGACTACATCAAGGCCCGCGCGCCCGAAACGCGCGCGATGCTCGACCTCCTCACCCGGTGGAACCCCGACCTCATCGTCGATTCCCACACGACGAACGGGTCGTACATCCGTTACGCGCTGACCTACGCCGCGCCGCAGAACCCCGCGGGGCACTTTGATCCGATGCTCTTCGTGCGCGACACGATGCTCCCAGAAGTGGAGCGGCGCATGAAGGAACGCACGGGCTACGACACGTTCTTCTACGGCAACCTCAACCGCGAACGCACCGAGTGGGAGACGTACGACGCGCTGCCGCGCTTCGGCGGCAACTACCACGGGCTGCGCAACCGCATGTCCGTGCTGCTCGAGGCGTACTCGTACGCGTCCTACGAGAACCGCGTGCTCGCGACGCTGGAGTTCACGCGCGAGGTGCTGGGCTTCGCCGCCGAGCGCGCGGAGGACATCCGCATCCTGAACGATCGCGCCGAGCGCGAGACCGTGGAGAAGGGCCGCGCGTTTGACGAGAACGACCGCGTGCCGATCCGATCCAGGATCGCCGCGTTCCCGAGGCCCGTCACCATCCTTGCGTACGAGGAGCCCGAGGACCGTCGGGCGATGTGGGAATCCGTCGTCGCGAGCGCGATGCGCAATGAAGTTCCTGACCTCGGTGCTCCGATCGATCTCGAGGTCGCGCACCTTGGCAAGTACGAGCCGACGCTTTCGGTCGTCCGCCCGCTCGAATACGCGATCCCGCCGGGGCACGACGCGGTGATCGACACGCTCCGTGCGCACGGCCTCGTCGTCGAGCCGGTGACCGTACCGCGGGTGATCACCGCGGAGGTCTACGCGATCGACGAGGTCACGCGCGCCGAACGCGAGTTCCAGGGCGTTCGCGGCGCGCTGGTCGAGGCGACGCCGCGGCGCATCGCGCGGACCATCGGCGAGGGCTGGATCGTCGTGCGGCTCAGCCAGCCGCTGGGCACGCTCGCGGTCTACCTGCTCGAACCCGGCAGCGACGACGGCCTCGCCCACTGGGGCTTCTTCGATGACGGACTCGCGCCGGGATCCGATTTCCCGATCCTCCGGGTCGTGAACTGACGCCGCCGCCGTGCGCACTATCCTGTCCGCACACTCGCACACCACAACGCTTGGAAAAGGAGCGCGCATGAACGTCTCGACGATCGACCCGATGCTGCACCGCGAAGGCAACCACGGCGTGGCGCCGATGTTCGTCCGCCGCTGGTCCCCCCGCGCGATGACGGGCGAGCCGATCTCCGACGGCGAACTCAAGCGCCTTTTCGAGGCGGCTCGCTGGGCGCCCAGTTCTTACAACGAGCAGCCCTGGCGCATCATCTACGCCAAGCGCGACACGCCCTCGTACCAGAAACTCTTCGACGGCCTCGTCGAGTTCAACCAACTCTGGGGCAAGAACGCGGCGGCGCTGCTCGTGTTCTGCTGCTCGGAGAAGCACGCCCACAACAACGAGCAGAACACCGCGTCCCAGTTCGACACCGGTTCCGCGTGGATGAGTCTTGCGCTCCAGGCGTCGATGATGGACCTCGTCGCGCACGGCATGGTCGGGTTCGATCACGAGAAGATCGCCAAGGCCGTCAACCTGCCCAAGGAGCACAAGGTGCTCGCGATGGCGGCGATCGGCAAGCCCGGCGATATCGAGAACCTGCCCGAAGGCGGCATCCGCGACAAAGAGAAGCCCAACTCGCGCAAGGCTCTCAACGAGATCACCTTCGAGGGCGCCTTCCCGGGCTGAGCGCAGTGTGCGCGGCGTGAAGGTTCGAAAACCTCGCGCCCTTCGCGAAACCTCGGGCGTGCGATCTCCATAGAACACGGTGGAGTCGTGCGCAGATCGAGGAACGCATGGGCAGGGACCGCCGAACCGGATTTTCGTTGATCGAGGCGCTGGTCGTCGTCGCCATTCTGGCGGTGCTGCTCGGCGTGCTCCTGCCGACGCTCTCGAGCGTGCGCGAAACGACGCGGCACGTGCGGTGCCTCGCGAACCTGCGCTCGATGGGCGCCGCGTGGCGCCTGCACGCGACCGACAACGACGACCAGACCCCCGCGCTGGGCGTGCCCTGGGCCGAGGCGCCGAACTGGTCGATCATCGTCGCGCGGGCGTCGGGACGGACGACGAGTACAGCGTCCGATCTGCGGAGCGATGACCAGTCCGTGCTCGTCTGCCCGACGACCCAGCGCCAATACCCGACCGTCGCGATGACGCGGACGTACGCGGCCAACGTCACCGGGTACGCCGGCGCCCCAGGCGATCGCGGCGATTTCGACGCGGAGCCCACCTTCGTCCGCTTCTCGCAGGTCGCTTCGCCGGCCGGCACGCCCATGCTGCTCGATTCCGCGCCGATCCTTCCCGGGCCGGATCTCCCGCCGCCCTCGCGCACGGCGAGCGTCATCGACTTCCGCGACGAGGGCCACGTGGACGGGCGGATCGGCCGCATCCATGGGGACAGCCCGAACGGGGGGCACTTCCAGGTCGTGTTCTACGACGGCGCGGCCTCGCGGCATGACGAGGTCCGCCCGAACTGGGCTTCGCCCATCGCCCCGTAAAGACGGCCGCATCCACGAAGTTGGCGTCCGAACTCAGGATCCCGGCCCGTCGTACCGATGGATTGGGAAGACGGTCCCAGAATCCGCGACGCCGGAACCCTCGGCGTGCGCACGGATCGGGCCGAGCGGAGAGGACGCGGCCAGGCGATGACGGCTCAGGATTTCGAACTCGACCGCGGCGCCTCCACGGCGACGGTGCTCGATGCGCCGGCCGGGCGTCGCTGGAAGTTCGACCCCGCCGACTGGGAGCGAGACCGCCACGACGCGGCCCGCGCACGCTGGCAGGTGCTCCACACGCGAAGCCGCCAGGAAAAGGCCGTCGCCGACCTCCTGCAGGCCTCTGGGAGCGAGGTCTTCCTGCCGCTGGTTCGCAAGGTCCGGTACTACGGCCACCGCAGGCGCGTCGCCGAGACCCCGCTCTTCCCCTCATACCTCTTTCTATGGGGACCGGTGGAGGCCGCCTATCCGGCCATCGCCAGCAAGCGGGCCGTGGGGGCGATCAAGCCCGAGAACCAGGAACTCCTCGACCGTGAACTCCTGAGTCTCCGCCTCGCCCTCGACGGCGAGGCCGACCTCGACCCCTTTCCCTACCTCGAAGCCGGACGGCCGGTCCGTGTCATCGCCGGGCCCTTCCGCGGAGTCGAGGGAGTGGTCGAAGAACGCCGATCTGTGGATCGATTGATCCTCCGGATCCAGACGCTCGGCAGGGCCACAGCCCTGGATATCGATCCGAGTCTTCTTGAGCCGCTGGACTGACGTGTTCAGCCCATAACCGTGGCTCATATCTGAAGTTGTGCGGGAGCGCCGGCCCTTGGCCGCGCGCGAGAGGGACGAAGTCCGCCCGCATTGACCCCCGCGTCGACCAAAGCATGGTCCGATACGCCACAGCCCGCTTTCCGAGTCGATCCTGCCGCCGTTCTTCCCGGACCGGGGCCGAATCGCATGCGATACACGCTGGCGCCGGTCAAGCGCCGAGCCGATTCTTCGACCACTTCACCCCTGAACGAGTGGCGCCGTTTTCCCCGCTCGCACGAATGAACGCCGATTCACCGATTCGCGGCAGCCAGCCCGCAGCGCTCACCCATGACGCCCGATCTCCCCATCGTCCCGGCCGTGTCGTGCCGGGTGATCGGGAGTTTGCGCCATGTGTATCCGCAATCTTCGGGGCACCGCCAAGCAGTCCGTCATGCCGGGTTCGGCCGCCGCGCTCCTCGCGAGCGCCGGCCTCCTCTGCACCACGGGAGCCGCGACCGCCTCGACCAACAATCCCCAGAATGGGCCTGCTCCTGCCTTCCAACCCAACGGCCCCGACCTCAACGGCTCGGGATATGTGGACTTCGCTGACTTGATGATGGTCCTCTCCGTCATGAGCAACCCCGCGACTGTCAACCCCGCGTGGGTGACCGCCGCGGACCTCAACGAGGACGGCGTCGTCGACTTCGCGGACCTCAGCGTCCTGCTGTCGTCCTTCGGCCAGTTCATCCCGCCCCCGCCCCCCGAGCCGCCGGCTCCTCCCCCGCCTCCGCCCGAGGAGCCCCAGTTCGTCTCCCTCGTTCCCGGTAGCGGGTTCTGGGGGCCGATCGCCGACCCCGGCGTCGTGGGCGACCCCAACGGCTACGGCGGCGACGCCAAGGCCGCCGCGCGATGGAACGCCATCCCCGGCCAGTTCATCTCCGGTGACTTCAACGTCGGCGTGGTCGCCTTCCACATGAGCGGCATCAACCGCGTCGAGTTCACCGCCAACG
>JBQLZI010000004.1:0-29110 GCA_052168195.1 Phycisphaerales bacterium | reverse complement strand
CCCGCCGGCGGAGGGATACTCGTTGCACACCTTGATATACGAATACGCGCTGAACGCCACGACGATCGCCGCGGCGATGAAGGCAACGGGGAACAGGCCGCCGGCGAGTTCGGCGACCTGCCCAGTGAGTGCGAAGATGCCAGCGCCGATCATGACCCCGGTGCCCATCGCGATCGAGCCGGTCAGCGTGAGGCTGCCCTCTTTGTAGTCGGAGCCGTGATCGTGGTCTTCGTGCTCAGCCATGCTTACTCCCGAGACAGCTTCGCGAGGTATTCCGCCGGGTTCTTGCGGAACTTCGGGACACAGCTGTCGCAGCAGAAGCGGACGAGCCTCGTGCCCGCGACCAGCTCGACCGGTTCACCCATCGAGCCGAGCGGGGCGCCGCTGACCACGCAGGTGTCGAGGGCGTAGTTTTCTCGCTGTCGATCGGCGTACGCGGCGTCGAGCTTGGCCATGTACTTGGCCGGCTCGTTGACGAGTGACTTCTCGCAACCGCCGCAGCAGAAGCGGACAAGGCGGTTCATGTAGATGAAGTTGACGGGCTCGCCCATCGACCCGAGCGGGCCGCCGACCGGGCAGTCGTCCATCGGGTACCCCGGAAGCTGCGCCTCGATGATCTTCTCGTCGAGGGCCTTGAGATACCTGGCTGGGTCGGACTTGAGCTCGGCAACCACCTTGGCACTCCCAAGGCGGACGAGGCGGTTGTTGTGGACGAAGTTGACCGCGCTCTCGCCGAGCTTCTCACCGGTGACGATGCAGGTGTCGATGGGGTAGTGCATAAGCTGCTGCTCGACGACTTTGGCGTCGATCTCTCCCCAATACTTGCTTTGGTTGGCCTCGAACTCCCCGATGCAGCCGGCGCAGCAGAAGCGCACCTCGCGGTTGTCGTACATCTTGACGACGGGGTCGCCCATCGAGCCGAGCGGGCCGCCGACGGGGCACGAGTCGAGCGTGTACGGATAGGTCGGGCCAGGAGCTGCTTCGCCCGCAGCCGCAGCAACGCCGTCCCCGGAGTGCTCTTGGCCGGGTTCGCGGTGGGCGATGGCGAGCGTGACGAACTCGTCCTTGCGGTCCGCGCTCCACGCGAGGAACTGCTTGCCGCACCCCGGGCAGCACAGGCCGATGGTCTTGCCCTTGTACTCTACCGTGCCGGCGCTGGGCACGATGGGCTCTTTGCCGATGGGGCACATGGCGTTGATCGGTGCAGTCGCCGACGTTTCTGCTTGGGCGTTGGCGAGCGGGTTCAGCGCACAGATGCACGCGACGGCGATGGGGGCGATGAATGAATTGAGCATGGTCAGGCTCCTTGGCTTTCGGTTGAGCCGGTATCAACCGGCTGATTGAGCTGGGCGCGATGAGTCACACGGTGCTTCCACTCTGCGCCCCAGCAGTACAGGATGGGCACGACAAACCAGGTGATGGACGCGACGGCCATGCCGCCGAAGGTCGGGATGGCCATGGGCACCATGATGTCCGAGCCCCGCCCCGTGCTCGTGAGCACAGGCAGCAGCGCGAGGATGGTCGTGGCGCTGGTCATGACGGCGGCGCGGATGCGGAGCTTGCCGCCCTCGACCACAGCCTTTCGGATCGCCTCGATGGAGTCGGGCTTCTCCTCGGCCATCGACTGCTCGATGCGCGTCGCCATGACGACGCCGTCGTCGGTGGCGATGCCGAAGAGCGCGAGGAAACCGACCCAGACCGCGACGCTCAGGTTGAACGGGCGGACCTGGAACAGCTCGCGGAGGTTGGCGCCGAGCAGGTGCGTGTCGAGGAACCACGGCTGGGCGTAGAGCCACAGCATCAGGAAGCCCCCGCCCCACGCGACGAACACGCCGGTGAAGATCATAAGCGTTAGCCCGGCCTTGCGGAACTGAAAGTAGATGAGCAGGAAGATGATCGCGAGCGACAGCGGGAGAACGATGCTCAGCCGTTCCGCGGCGCGGACCTGGTTCTTGTAGGACCCGGCGAACTCGAAGCTCACGCCGCCCGGGACGACCAGCTCGCCCGCGTCGATCTGATCCTGGATGAATCGCCGGGCGTCCTGGACGACCGTGACCTCGGCGTAGCCGGGCAGCTTGTCGAATAGCACGTACGCGACGAGGAACGTGTCCTCGCTCTTGATCATCTGCGGGCCCCGGCGATACCGGATCTCGGCGAGTTCGCGCAGGGGGACCTGTGCGCCGGCTGGCGTCGGCACGAGGATGTCCCCCAGCGTTTCGGGCTGGTCGCGGAGTTCGCGCAGGTAGCGCACGCGGACGGGGTACCGCTCACGGCCCTCAACCGTCATGGTCAGGGGCTTGCCGCCGATGGCGACCTCGATGACTTCCTGCACATCCGCGATCTGCAGGCCGTAGCGGGCGATGCGTTCGCGGTCGATGTCGATCTCCAAGTATGGCTTGCCGACGACGCGGTCGGCGAAGACCGCCGCGGGCTGGACGCTCGGCACCTGCTTGAGCAGGCGTTCGAGTTCGAGCCCGAACGACTCGATGGTCTCCAGGTCGGGTCCATAGACCTTGATTCCCATCGGGGCGCGAAATCCCGACTGAAGCATGACGATGCGGGTCTCGATCGGTTGGAGCTTGGGGGCGCTGGTGACGCCGGGCATGTCCGCGGCCTCGACGATGGCGTCCCAGATGTCCTGCGGGGACTCGATCTCATCGCGCCATTGGCGGAACGGGCGGCCGTCCTCGTCCGGTATCAGATGGTCGTGCTCGTCGCGGACGAACCGGCCCGCGTCCCGGTCGTAGCGGTAGTTGATGCGCCGGCCGTCTTCGTCCTCGCGGTACTCGCCCTTGTATTGAATGACGGTCTCGACCATCGAGATGGGCGCAGGGTCAAGCGGGCTCTCAACACGCCCGATCTTGCCGACGGCAATCTCGACCTCAGGCACGCTCATGATCCGCCGGTCGAGTTCCTTGAGGATGTCGGTCGCCTCGCCGATCGACGCGTGCGGCATGGTCGTCGGCATGTAGAGGAACGCGCCCTCGTCGAGCGAAGGCATGAACTCGCTGCCCAGCCCCGGGAATGCGTGTGCGATCTCGACGACCGTCTCGTTGCTGCGGACCGACTCCGGGAGCCAGCCGAAGACACGGTCGAAGCCGAGCCAGACCGTGGCGCCGGTCACGACGAGCAGCGCGGCGGGCGAGAGCGCGACGAGCTTGTGCCTGAGCGACCAGCCGAGCACGTGGGGGAAGGCGAGGCGCACGAGCCAGAAGACGAGCAGCAGGACGCCGATGATGGCTCCGATGAACAGCGCATTGCCGAGCGTCCCGGGGACCGGGCCGAGCGGCTCCCACGCATCGGCCAGGACGGCGAGCACGACGAGCACAACAACGAGATTGACCAACCACGAGGCCAGACGAACCGGCCTGCTCCGCGCCCAGCTGCGGATCGCCGTGAATGGGCCGTGCCCCGGCCAGCGCCAGCCGAGCAGCGCGTGGGCGACAGCGGGCAAGATGGTGAGCGCGATGATGATGGACGCGATGAGCGCGAACGTCTTGGTGTAGGCCAGCGGCTTGAAGAGCTTGCCCTCGGCGGCCTCCATCGTGAAGACCGGCAGGAACCCGACGACCGTCGTTGCTACCGCCGTGAGCACGGCGCCGCCGACCTCAGTGGTCGCCCGGTAGACCACTTCAAGGCGGCTCTCATCCTCGCGGGCTTCGTCCATGCGTCTGAGGATGTTCTCGCTGAGCACGATGCCCATGTCCACGATCGTGCCGATGGCGATGGCGATGCCCGAGAGCGCGACGATGTTCGCGTCCACGCTGAACAGCTTCATCCCGATGAAGGTCATCAGCACCGTGACGGGCAGCATCGCGCTGATCAGCAGGCTGCTGCGCAGGTGCATGACCATCAGCACGACGACGATTATCGTGACGAGCACCTGCTGCGAGATGGCCGAGTTGAGCGTCTGGAGCGTCTCCTTGATGAGCCCTGTCCGGTCGTAGAAGGGCACGATCGTGACACGGCTCTCGGAACCGTCGGCCAGCACCTTGGACGGCAGACCCGGCCCGATGTCGTTGATCTTTTCCTTGATGCGTTCGATGGTCGCCATCGGGTTCTCGCCGTAGCGGACAACGACGACGCCTCCGACCGCTTCCTCGCCCGCCTTGGTCAGCACGCCACGCCGCAGCGCGGGGCCGTGCGAGACCCGGGCGATATCGCTCACGAGGATGGGAAGCCCGTCCCGCGAAGTGATGGCGGTCTGTTCCAGATCGCTGACGCTCTCGATGAAGCCCAGTCCCCGAACGATGTATTCGGCGCGGTTCACTTCGAGCGTGCGGGCCCCAACATCGAGATTGCTCTGCCGGACGGCCGCGATGACTTCCTGAAGCGACACGCCCGCGGCCCGCATCGCATCAGGATTCACGTCGACCTGGTACTCGCGGACGAAGCCGCCGATCGAGGCGACTTCGGCCACGCCTTCCACCCCGGCGAGTTTGTACTTGACGATGAAGTCCTGGATGGACCGCAGTTCATGCGGATCCCATCCGCCGGTCGGATTGCCCTCCGCGTCGCGTCCCTCAAGCGTGTACCAGAAGACCTGACCGAGCGCGGTCGCGTCCGGCCCGAGAGCGGGTGAGACTCCGGGCGGGAGCGTGCCGGCGGGAAGCGAGTTCAGCTTCTCGAGCACACGGGATCGCGACCAGTAGAACTCGATGCCGTCCTCGAATACGACGTAGATCGTCGAGAAGCCGAAGACCGAGTAACTGCGGATGTCCTTCACGCCCGGGATGCCCAGCAGCGCCACCGTCATCGGGTAGCTGATCTGGTCATCGATGTCCTGGGGGCTCCGGCCGGGCCATTCCGTGAAGACGATCTGCTGGTTCTCGCCGATGTCAGGGATCGCATCGACCGGAACCGGCTCCCGCGGCAGTCCACCAATGTCCCAGTCGAAGGGCGCGACAAGCACGCCCCACAACACGGTGATGGCGAGGCCGATGGCGACGACGAGCTTCTGCTCCAGGCAGAAACGAATGAGCGCATCGAGCGGGCCGCGGCGCGGTGGCTGGTTCGGGGCGTCACTCATGGTCGTGCCCCTCGTGTGACGGGACCGGGGACGAAGTCGCGTTCAGCGGCGGGAAGTCGCGCCGGAGCTCGCCGCACCGAAGCATGCTCGCGCCGAAGTACGGGTTGTTGATCTGCGTGCCGCGCTGAAGCCACTCGGCTCCGGCGTTGTCGAACGCCATCGGGCAGTAGGCGACATGCCACGTCTCGCTGCCGCGATGGCCGAAACGGATCTGCAAAGAGATCACCGCGTCGCTCATGTCCTCGAATCGGGCACGGGCGACTTCGATGTCCGTGAGGGCATCGTCGATGCGCAGCCGCGCCGCGGCGCGACGCCACGTTGCGAGTGGTTCGCCGACGAGGCCAGCCTCCTCGACGAAGCCGATGGCGGTCTTCAGATCTCCTGCCGCCTGAAGGAACCCGCCAAGATCGTCCGAGGCGAGCGCCTCTTGCGCATCGAGGTACGCCGCGTACACGGGTTTGAGAGCGAAGACGAACGAGTCGGGCACTTCGGCCCGCCCTCGCCCCGTCGGCGTGTCGGCGGTCATCGTGCCGTGCCCGGCGTGGGCTCCTGCGCTGCCACCGCCGCCCGGCGACATCATGCTCGGTTTCGCGGCGATCTGCATCGCGCTGTCGATGCGGAAGGCGCCGTTGACCACCACGCGTTCGCCCTCGCGGAGCCCGTCGCGGACAAGGTAGAACTCGCCTGCCCGCGGGCCGAGGATGACCTCTCGTCCTTCGTAGGTCGGTCTCTCGGCGTCGGGCGCCTCGACGTAGACCACCGAGCGTGTGCCCGTGAAGAGCACCGCCGAGCGAGGAATCACCAGCGGCTCGCGGACTTCCGTCGGATCGCCGACGACGCCGAGCGATTCCGCGGACACAAGGTCCATGCCGCAGATGTCGCATATGCCCGGCTCGTCCTTGACGATCGTCGGGTGCATCGGGCTGACCCACCGACCCGCAAGCTCGTCGCTCACGACTGCGCCGCCCTCGGCCATGCGTGGGCGCACGACCGCGGAAGCGAACATGCCCGGCTTGAGCCGTCCCCCCGAGTTGTCCACGGCGACTCGCACCGCGGCGGTTCTGGTCCGCTCATCGACCATGGGCTCGATGAACGAGACGCGTCCCTCGAACACCTCACCGGGATGGGCCTCGACAGTGAACGTGACGCGCTGGCCCCACCGCAGACGGGGCAACTGAGACTCATACGCCTCCAGATCGAGCCAGAGCCGCGAGAGGTTCGCAACCGTTGCGATCGGCGTGCCCTCTTCGACATAGTCGCCCTCACGGACAGCGAGGTGCGTCACGATGCCGCCGATGGGCGCGAAGACAGTGAGCCTGTCGGACCGGAACTCGCCGCGTTCAACAGCTTCGATCTGCTCAGCAGTGAGCCCATACAGGCGAAGCTTGTCACGAGCCGCCGCGAGCGTGTCGCGCGTTGCGTCCCTCACGATGTCGCTCATGCTTCCGGACTCGCTGCTCGACTTCGCAGCCTGGCGCAGCTCCTCAAATGCCGCGAGCAGGTCCGGGCTGTAGACCTCGGCGATGTGATCGCCTTTGGCGACGGGGATGCCGACGAAGTTGACGAAGAGCCGCTCGATGCGACCCGGGAAGTACGCGGTGAGCCTCGCGACCGATGTCTCGTCGTAGGTCACCTTGCCGTACAGCCGCGTCTCGGCAACTGGGAAGAACCGGGCGACCGGCGCCGTCTCAATGCGGCTCATCGCCGCGGCGGCCTCGCTCATCGTGACACGCAGCTCGCCGCCCTCACCGGCGTCGTCGGTGACGGGGATCAGGTCCATGAAGCAGATCGGACACTTGGCGTCCGGGTCCGGCAAGCGCACCGACGGGTGCATGGAGCACGTGTACATCTTCGGCTCGCCAGTCGGAGTACCCGCTTCGGCCTGAGCGACCTCGGGCTCTGGCTCCGGCGCGGGTCGGCCGATCCGATACCCGATGACCAGGGCGGCGATGATCAGGACGACCGCGACGCCCGCAGCCGTGCTCTTCCACGCCCACGCCAGCACCCCACGAGTTTTCTGCGCAATCCGGTTCATGGTTCCACCTCGTTGTCGTCGGGCGGCGTTGATGCGTTGTCGGCAGGCCGCGTCGGGATCGGCTCTCCCACAAGCGTGTTGAGCCGTGCGAGGGCCTTGCCTCGGTCGGCCCGTGCACGCTCGGCTGCGACCGCGAACTCCAGCAGCGTTCGCTCGGTATCCAAGAGGTCGAGGAAGCTCGCCTCGCCCGCACGAAATCCGGCCAGCGAAGCGCGGAGGGACTCCTCCGCCTTGGGGATCAGCGTGTTCTCGTACAGGCCGACGCGACGGTTCGCGTCGGTGTGCTCGAACCACGCTCGCTGAATCCCGGCCGCGATCCGGTTGGCCCGGTCGGCGCGTTCATGGGCGACCGCGAGACGACGCGCCATCGCTTCACGCACGCCGGCGTCGTACTTCTCACGCCAGAGCGGGACGTTGATGCCGAACCGCAAGAGAATCGGGTCGTCGCCGCTGCCGGGAGTCATGGGACTGATCGCATCGCCTGTGAAGACGTAGTCGAGGCCGACGGTCAAGTCGGGAAGCCCTTCCTTCCGCGCAACGTCACCCAAATAGCGCTGCTGCTCGATCTCCTCATCGAGTGCGAGGAGGACCGGATTCCGCAGTCGGGCGATCTCGGAGAGCTCGGCAGCATCGACGCTCGCAACGCGCCCTTCGATGTGGACGGCACGCGGCACATTGGCGTCCATCGGACGGTTGAGTGCAGCGTTGAGCTCCGCGACGTACGGCGGCCGCATGGCTTCGAGCTGTTTCACTCGGTCTTCCACCTGCCCGAGTTCGACCTGGACCCGGACTAGCTCGGGATGCGAGCCCGATCCGACCCGGTAGCGAGCGCGCAGCACCTCCTCGAAGGACTGGAGCAATTCCAGGTTCTCGCGGGTGATCGCGATCGTGCCGTCCAGGTACGCGAGGTCATGGAGCGTGGTAACAACCCGCTCGGCGACCGTCAGCCGGACCGCCTCGAACTCGCGCCATGCGGCCATCGCCGCCTTGGCCGCGGCATCCTCACGGTCCTGGAGCGTGCCCAGCCACGGGAACGTTTGCTCCACTCCGATGCGAGCTTCCTGCGGCCCGGTGCGGGTCTGCACCTCTTCGACGTAGTAGCCGAACCCAAGCATCGGGTCGGGGAGCGCAGACACCTGCGGCAGCCGCTCCGAAGCCGCACGCCAGCGCTGGAACGCGGCCTCGACCTCCGGGCTGTGATACAGCGCATACCGGATGTAGTCGTCGGGCGCGGCGGATTCGGAAAGCGCTGGCGCCCGCGATGAGTCTTCAGTCTCGCTTCGATACCGTGAGGGCGGCGCGTCCCGCACACCTTCCGGCGCGGGACGCTCGAACGATCGAGAGTTGTCTGGGCTCTGGTCGAACGGGGAAGAGCACCCCGCCACCAGCGACGATGCAACGGCACACGCCGCGCACGCGAGGGATCGCGACGCCATAGCGGCCTCCTGGAAATCTGGAATGAACAGGTCCAAGCATCTGGTAGGGCATCGCCACGCCGCGTAGCGGGCGCGCAGTATCCCTACGGAGCTTGGCGGCTAGGTTCGCCAGATACCCAAGAGGGCTTGGATCTCGTTGTGAGTCTTGTTGGCGAGTCGCGACTCATCGGTCGCGAACTTCGGCCGAGCAGCGCCATCAGCCTCTGTGTAAGTGACGCCTTGAACCGGGGGCGATGGCACCGCGACAAGCGTCTCACGCTCGCTACGCGGTTGCGGTGCTTCTGGGCGAGGATTCGGGACATCCGTGGGCGCTGATGCGCAATGGCACGCCCCGCCTGTCTTGCCACACACCTGCTCGACGACCCGCTCGCCGCAACACGAAACGCGTTCGACGGTCGTGCAGCACGATGATGCAGTGCAGAACTCAGCCGGTACCGCATGCCCGGCCCCACCCCAGAAGGTCAGCGGCTGCCAAGCGAAGGCCAGAATGAGCAGGAGGCGGACGAGCATGTATCTATAACTATATCGGCTGAGTCACGGTCTATTCCACGGGCAGCCTGGACAGCGATTACAGGCGCCGTTCAGGCGGTCGCTGGGCGTTACCGGTCGGACCAAGCCCAGAGAGGCGTTGAGTTGGTGGTCTTGCTGCCACAGGCCGGGCAGGCATGGGCGGGGTTCTGCGAGAAGCCCACTCGATGGCAAGAGGAGCAGAAGCACGAGTAGCCAACCGGCGGTGCGTCTTGGGAACGCGCCGGTGCGTCTAAAAGTGCGTCTTGACCAGCCCCAGAACCGCTCTCAACTGGCTCCCGACTGTTCCCGGTCGATCCCTCTAAGGGCTTGTCAGATCGCGGTTTGCGGGCTTCAGAGGGTGATTGCAAATCCCCTCTTTTCAGCC
The DNA here is from genome assembly GCA_052168195.1 of Phycisphaerales bacterium. Classification (GTDB taxonomy): domain Bacteria; phylum Planctomycetota; class Phycisphaerae; order Phycisphaerales; family UBA1924; genus JAHBXC01. The sequence goes on along the minus strand of JBQLZI010000004.1, from coordinate 19,715 downwards.
TGTCGATCCGGTGGTTGCGGGTTCGAGTCCCGTCCGCCTCGCTTCTCAACCCCCGCTCCGGCGGGGGTTTGTCTTTGGGCGACTGCGTCCCATTTCTCCGGTGGTTCCCGGCCATCCGCCAAATGCGTCCTCCCATTGCGTCCTCCCATTGCGTCCTCGACAACCACCGGATTGTGATCCGGTGGTGCAAGGCGTGATTGACGGTCACCCCGCGAACACCCTGATGTGGCGCGGCCGGATATACACGGTGCTTCCTACGCCGATCGACATCGAGGCGAATCGGTCCTGAGACAATTCAACGATGAGCGTCTGGCCCTGGGCGCTGAGCACCTCGACGCGGACCCTCGCGCCCGCGGAGTGCACACGCTGGACTGTCGCGGGCATGGCCGCCGTTCCGTTGGTCTTGGTGTCGATGGTCACATCGTGCGGGCGAACGAAGACGCGCGCCTCCCCCTCCACCTGCTGCTTCGCATGCGGATAGGGCGCGTCGAGGGAGCCGAAACGGACACGTCCCGAGCCGACCTCGCCGTGGAAGGTGTTAACCTCGCCGAGGAACTGCATGACGAACTCGGTCTTCGGATGGTGAAACACCTCGTCGGGCGAGCCGACTTGCTCGATGCGTCCCTTGTTCATCACCACGACCTCGTCGGCGACTTCGAGCGCCTCATCTTGGTCGTGCGTCACGAAAACGCTGGTGATGCCGATGTCGTCGTGCAAGCGGCGGAGCCACGCGCGGAGTTCCTTGCGCACCTTCGCGTCGAGCGCGCCGAACGGTTCATCGAGCAGCAGGACCTTGGGTTGCACCGCCAGCGCACGCGCGAGTGCGACGCGCTGGCGTTGCCCGCCCGACAACTGGTGGGGGTACCTCCCCGCGAGTCCTTCGAGTTGAACCAGTCGAAGCAGGTCCTGCACTCGCTCGCGGATCTCGATGCGCGAGGGGCGTTCGGATCGACGCTTGACGCGGAGCCCGAACGCGACATTGCTGAAGACTGTCATGTGACGGAACAGGGCGTAGTGCTGAAAGACGAACCCGACGCCGCGATGCCGCACCGGTGTGCGTCCGACATCCTCGTCGTGGAACAGAATGCCGCCTGTGCCCGCGTCGGGCTGCTCCAGCCCCGCCATGATGCGCAGCAGCGTCGTCTTGCCGGAGCCCGACGGCCCGAGCAACGCGACGAGTTTGCCCGAGGGAACGACCAGACTGACCCCGTCCAACGCCTTGAACCCGCCAAAGGACTTGCTGACGGAACGGACTTCGATGCTCATGACGGGATCTCCTCCGCATCGCGGATTGCGGCCGCCTGATCGCTGGCGACCCGCCACTCGATGATGCTCTTGATCACCAGCGTCGCAAGCGCGAGCAGCGCCAGGAGCGACGCGACCGCGAACGACGCGGCGAACTGGTAGTCGTTGTACAGAACCTCGATGTGCAACGGCATGGTGTTCGTGAGCCCTCGGATATGCCCGGACACAACCGACACTGCGCCGAACTCGCCCATCGCGCGCGCGTTGCACAGGATCACGCCGTAGAGCAGACCCCACTTGATGTTCGGGAGCGTCACTCGCCAGAACATCTGCCATCCGCTCGCGCCGAGCGTGAGCGCAGACTGCTCCTCCTCGGTTCCTTGCGATTGCATCAGCGGGATCAGTTCGCGCGCGACGAACGGGAACGTCACGAACATCGTCGCCAGAACGATGCCGGGCGTCGCGAAAATGATCCGGATCTCGTGTTCCATCAGCCAGGGGCCGAGCCACCCGCGCGCGCCGAACAGGAGCACGAAGATCAGGCCGGCGATGATCGGCGAGACCGCGAACGGCAGATCGATCAGCGTGATGAGAAGGTTTTTGCCGCGGAACTCGAACTTTGCGATCGCCCACGCGGCGCACACGCCGAAGATCGTGTTCAGGGGCACGGCGATCGCGGCGGTGATCAGCGTCAGCCGGATCGCCGCCCTTGCGTCCGGCTCGGTCAGCGCCGCGAAATACGCGCGCACGCCCTCCCCGAACGCGTAGGAGAACACGAGGATCAGCGGGAGGAACAGCAGCAGGCCGAGGAACAAGAGTGCGACGACCGTCAGCGTCCATCGCACCCACGCAGGTTCGGTCTGAGCCGCGTTCCTGTTGTGGCGCCTTCCGGCGCGCGTTCGCATGGAGATTCCGCCAGCCATGATCCGCTCCTTACGCCTGATATCGACGGCTCCACCACTGGAGCAGGTTGATCACGAGAAGCATCACGAGCGACACGCCGAGCATCGCCACCCCGATCGCCGTCGCGCCGACATAGTCGAACTGCTCGAGTCTGATCAGGATGAGCAAGGGCGCGATCTCGGTCTTGTAGGGCATGTTCCCGGCGATGAAGTACACGGAGCCAAACTCACCAACGGCGCGCGCGAACGCGAGCGAGAAGCCCGTCAGGAGCGCCGGAAGCACCGTCGGAATGATCACGCGTCGGAATGTCTGCCATCGCGATGCGCCGAGCGACGCAGACGCCTCCTCGATCTCGGCTTCGAGCTCTTCGACCGCCGGCTGGAGCGTGCGAACCACAAACGGCAGGCCGATCAGCGTCAGCGCTATCACGATGCCAGGCCACGCGTATGCAACCTGGATGCCGAGCGGATCGAGCCATCGTCCGATCCAGCCGGTGTGCGCATACAGCGTGGTGAGCGCGATCCCCGAAACCGCCGTCGGAAGCGCGAACGGGAGATCCACCATCGCGTCGATGACACGCTTTCCGGGGAACGAGTAGCGAACCAGAACCCACGCGACGATGAATCCGAAGAACGCGTTGATGATGGCGCTCAGCAGTGAGGCGCCGAAGGTCACGCGGTACGCCGCCAGAACCCGCGGGTCGGCGACGGCGCTGGTCCAGAACTCCTGAAACGACATCCTCGAAGTGAACAGCACGAGGCCACCCAGCGGGATGAGCACCAGCAACCCCATGTAGAGGAGCGTGAATCCGATCGTGATCCCGAAGCCGGGGAGCACGCTGTGTTTCTTGAATCGAAAGGCGCCCATGGACCACACACTCCAGTTCAGCAATCCCCGACCGAGAACCTCACCGTCCCCCTCAGCGCGGACGGCTCCGACACGCAGGCGGCGTGCCGGAGCGCGTTCGCGAGGAGGAAGAGTGCTTCGATTGCGCCATCAACGCGCGGGCTTGTATATCTGGTCGAACTTCCCGCCGTCGGCAAAGTGCACGCGGTTGGCTTCGCGCCACCCTTCGAACACCTGATCGACGGAGAACATCTCGATATCCGGGAACTGGCTCCGGTACTTGGCCGCGACGACGGGATCGACGGGCCGGTAGTAATTCTTTCCAGCGATCTCCTGCCCGACCGGTGTGTACAGGTATTCGAGGTAGGCCTTGGCGACCTTCTCCGATCCCTTGCGCTGCGCGTTCTTCGTCACGACCGCGACGGTCGGTTCGGCGAGGATGCTCGTCGGGGGGATGACGATCTCGAGTCCCTGCTTGTTGAGCTCGTTCGCGCCGAGCAGGATCTCGTTCTCCCAGTTGATGAGCACATCGCCGATGCGCCGCTGGATAAAGGTGTTTGTCGCTCCCCGGGCCGCGCGATCCAACACCGGGACATTCCGGTAGATCGCCGAGACGAACTCCTCCGCCTTGCGCTGCGCGGCGGCGATCTCCGCCTTCTTCGATTCGTCCTTGAGATCCGCGATGAAGTCATCGCCGAGCTCGCGTCGGAGCGCATACCCCCACATCGCGAGGTAGTTCCATCGCGCCGCGCCCGAGGTCTTCGGGTTCGCCGTGATCACCTGCACGTCAGCTCGCGCGAGATCGCTCCAGTCCTTGATGTTCTTCGGATTCCCCTTGCGCACGAGGAACGCCATCGTCGACGTGTACGGGGCGTTGTTGTGAGGGAGCGTCCCCTGCCAGTCCTCGGGAAGAAGATCGGTTTTCTCGGCGATCGCGTAGATGTCGTACGCAAGCGCGAGGGTCACGACGTCGGCGTCGAGACCGTCAATCACGGCTCGCGCCTGGCTTCCCGATCCGCCGTGCGACTGCTGGATCGTGACGGTTTGACCCGTCGTCGTCTTCCAGTGCTTCGCGAACGCCTCGTTGAACTCGCGGTACAACTCGCGCGTCGGGTCGTATGAGACGTTCAGCAGCGTGACATTCTGCGCAATCGCAACGCTCGTGAGCGCGACTGCGCCGACGATCGTCGAAAGGATTCGAGGAACTCTCATCGATGCAACTCCTTGACAGGTTGGAGTGAGTTTGATGTCGGGACGCCAGCTTCCAGGCGTTCAAGCACGCGCGAAGCGGCCGCAGCCGCCTGTTGACTTATCTCCGGAACAGCGGTGCTCTCCCACGACTCACCCCGACGGAGCGGGCCGACGAGGAGCAGGCGATCGCTCGGTCTCCCCTCGCTGGTGATCGGTTCGCCGTGTTGATTGCACTCGATGCCCAGCCCGAGCGCGTCGCGGCGAACGTCGCCTGAACTGACGAGCGACTCGATCAACGCCGACCGCCATTTCGCGATGTCCGGATCGGGCCCGGTGCACAGGATCACGCCATCGAACGCCTCACGCGTCGTCGTGCCCGAACGTCTGTCGCGAGACTCTACATCGATGCGCCCGGATCTCTCTTCAACGGAAAGAATCGGCGCAGCGCTCACGCGCAGTGCGCCCCGCTCTCGAAGCAGCGCGATGCATGCAGTTGTTTCTTGAGGGCATCGATGCCGGTGCGCATCCCAGTACACCGAAAGTCGAGCCATGAATCGCTCACGATCTTCGAGCGAGAGCGACCGCCACAACCGCGGCGTATGAGGTCGCAAGGAGTCGACGACGCCGCGCCACTCGTGGGATCTCGCTCGATCGATCACGGCGCGCGTGAGCGTTCTCAAGTCGCCGCCCGTGAGCCCGGCGGCCCAATCCTTGTGCAGCGCCGGATCAGACGGTCCGTGCGAATGCGCAGGAATGCCGCGTCGCGAAAGCGCGACGATCTCGCCGGTGTATCCGCTCCGCGAGAGCGAGATCACCGCGTCCATCATGGTCAGTCCGACACCGATGAGCAGCAGGCGAGTCGATCGTCTCGCGGCCTGTGAAAGCAATGAATCGTTCCAGGGATCAGCGATAAGTCGCGGATCACCAGCAAGATGACGGAAGGCAGGCGGGATCTTCGCCGGGCCGTGTCCCGTCGCCAGAACGATCTGATCGGCGTCAATCACTTCGCCCGATTCGCTGACGATCGCGAGCGCGTAGTCGTCTCGCCGACGTATCGCGACTGCTCGCTCCGTTCGTCGATCGAACTCAACGACCTCCGAGTTTGCTTGGAGCGCCGACGACATGGACCATTCCGCGTACTCGCCAAGCCATGCGCGCGGCAGGAACGCCCCCGGCTCTGTCGGCCTGCCCGCGAACGCGCACCACGACGCGAAGTCACCCGGCTTGTCGGGCCAAACGCTCAGCTTCGCCGCGGGGACATTCAGCAGAAGGTGATCGCCCGTCGGGCTGTACGCGATGCCACGTCCGATTCGTGGCGACGGCTCGAACATGCAGATGCGCAAGGGGCGACCAGCATTCGCCGCAAGATGGCTCACCACGGCGGCGCCGGAGAATCCCCCTCCGATGACGACAACACTCGGCGGCGTCGAAGCGGTTGCGCGCGCAATCATCGCGCGTCCTCACTCGCTGGCCGATACGCGCGCATCCGCGCCTCGGGCCGGTACACATGAAGCGTGACGAGGATCTCGGCGCTCGCGGCGTCGTTCCCGAGCGCGTGAATGTCCTCGTCGGTGGAGAGCACCACCGAGCCCGGGAGATAACGATCCTCGCTGACAAGGCGCGCGTGTCCGTCTCTGTCGAGCGAATATCGCCGTTCGAGGGCAATGCCTCGAAGGACGCGGAAGACGCACTCAACGCCGTCGTGGTCGTGGATGTCGCTGAACTGACCGGGGAGCCAGGCGATAAGGACGACCGTCGCCTGCGCATCGCTGAACAGGACTGTCCGGCATTGTCTGAGCGGGTCGGTCGGAAAGCGAACATCAAACAGCGACCCGATGTCCCCGCCGAGTGCTCGGGAGATGCCCTCGACCCTGTCCGCATGTGCGGCCTGGACGATGACCCTCGCCAGCGCCTCGCTGATAGCGGCCGAGGTCGGGATGTCATCACGGGCAAGCACCATCGACCTGATTGGCAACGCGCGTGCCAGGAGCCGCGTCCCGGAAAAACTGCCCCTGCGTGACCAGAATCGAGGCCGAAGCGATCTTTCCGTTCCATTTCACAAGCTATACCGTTGTATTTCACGGATGCCCACGATATAGAACAGCATGGAATCCCTTGCCGCCCTTCAACTTTCCCTCTGGCGCGAGGCCTGCCGGCACATTGACGTCGCGGACTCCGTCGCCGATCTCGCCGACGCGATCAACGCCGCCTTGCCCATCGACGCGATGTGGATCTTCACGCTCGCCGGAGATCGTTGTGCGCTCAGCGCATCGTGGGGCGCTCGACCAGCGCGATCCTTTGTGGAACAACAGGACGCGGCTTCGATCGAGCGGTTCGTGCGGCGCGGCGGCCTTGTCACGTTCAATCCCGCCCGTCCGGGTAAGAGTCTGCTCCGTTCACTCTCGCCCGCGCTTGGGGATCAGCGAGTGATCTGCGGCGCGCTCTCGCGCGAGGGGACTCCCGAGGGTGTGGTCGCGTGGCGCCTGCAAGGCGACGTTGAGTTGACCGACGAGGTCGCGCGCTTGCTCGCGACGACCCTCGAGCCCCTCGCCGTCGCCCTTGATACATCCAACCGATTCCACGAACTGGAGTCTCATCGCCGGGCCGCGGAAGCCGATCGACAGTCCGCCCTGCGTCGCCTCGGTCGCGACTCGCTCGACGACGAGATCATCGGCGCTCAAGGCGGCCTGCGCGGCGTTCTCGAACGCGTTGATCTCGTCGCAAAGTCAGATATCCCGACGCTTATCCTCGGCGAAACCGGCTCGGGCAAAGAGGTCATCGCCCGCGCCATCCATGACCGCTCGTCGCGGCATGACGGCCCATTCCTTCGAGTGAACTGCGGCGCCATCCCAACGGAACTCATCGACTCTCAACTGTTCGGCCACGAGAAGGGCGCATTCACGGGCGCGACCGATCAACGCCAGGGTTGGTTTGAACGGGCAGACACGGGCACGCTCTTCCTCGACGAGATCGGCGAACTCCCTCCTGCGGCCCAGGTGCGACTGCTCCGGGTCATTCAGGAAGGAACGCTCGAACGCGTCGGCGGGCAACTGACCGTGCGCGTCGATTGCCGCATCGTCGCGGCGACGCACCGCGACCTCGCAGGTATGGTGCGTGCCGGCTCGTTCCGCGAAGACCTGTGGTACCGGCTCGCAGTCTTCCCGATAGTGCTCCCCGCGCTACGCGAGCGTCGAGAAGATCTTCGAGACCTCGCGGCCCATTTCGCTCGCCGCGCATCCACTCGGTTCGGTCTTCCCGACTTCGAGATCACCCAAGACGACCTCGCGTTCCTTGGGCAATACGACTGGCCCGGCAATGTGCGCGAACTGGCCGCGGTGATCGACCGTGCTGCATTGCTGGGAGTGAACGGTCGGCTCGCGATCGAGTCGGCGATGGGCGCAACGTCGGCGCCCTCTCCGCGCGTAGCGGCCGCCCCATCGTCGCAGGATGCTCCCCGAACCCTCGACGACGCGATCCGCGCGCACATCCGCGCGGCGCTCGATCGATCACGCGGCAAGGTGGAAGGCCCGGGAGGCGCGGCGGAGATGCTCGGCGTCAATCCGAACACGCTGAGGTCGAAGATGCGCAGACTTGGGATCCGGAACTCACGAAGCGAACATTAGCGTAATTTGCGTCCTCCATTGCGTCCTGACGAGGGCCCGAGACGCAGTGGACTGGTCCCCCACTCACGCTGGCGACCCGCCTTCCTGACCCTCTGAAGGCGGGTTCTGAGCGTCTGAGGGCCGGTTTTGTTCGGCATCCTTTCGACTGTCGATCCGGTGGTTGCGGGTTCGAGTCCCGTCCGCCTCGCTTCTCAACCGCGTTTCCTGGCCGACCGGCCGTGGAACGCGGTTTCTTCTTGCGCACCGTGTGGCGCCGACTCGCCCATGCCCGCGCCGACATTACGGGGGTCACTCCAGCGGAGCGGTCGGGCGACGCATCGCTCGTGGCGGTGGCGGAAGTGCAGGGATGGCGCAGGTGCACTCAGCCGTCCACGGTCTCGGCGGCTTCGAGGTCGCGCAGGTAGCCATCGATGCGGCGCGTCTGTTCGCTCTCCGGGCCGAGCGTGGCGGCGAGGAGCGCGCGGGCCTGCGTGAGGATCCGCCGGGCTTCGTCGTAGCGCTTGAGGGCGTACAGGGCGCGGCCCTTCTTCCCGAGAATGTTGCCGTACCACCAACTGCCCTCGCCGAGGATGTCGCGAGTCGCTTCCGTTGCTTCGTCGGCGAGTTCGAAGCCCTCCCGTGGACGCCCGGCGTCGACGAGGGTGATGGCGAGATTGCCCATGGTGAGGATGGTGTGGCGGTGGTCGTCGCCGAGGGCGGCGCGGCGGCCGGCGAGGGCGCGGCGGAGGTATCGCTCGGCGGCTTCGTAATCCCCCATGCGGTGGTGGAGCCAGCCCATGTTGTTGATGGATGTAAGCGTGTCGACGTCGAGTTCGCCAAGCGTCTCGATGCGCGCCTCCATCGCCTCTTCGAAACATGGGCGGGCTTCGTCGTAGCGTCCGGCGCGCTCGAGAAAGAGGCCGAGGGAGTCGATGTTGTGGAGGGTGAGCGGGTGTTCGTTGCCTAGGTGCCGGCGACAGAGTTCAACGGCGCCGCGGTAGTAGGGCTCGGCCTCGTCGAATTTGCCTTGCTCGGCAAGCGTCTCGGCGAGGTTCCGCATGGTGGTGATAGTGCGCTGATCTTCGGGGCCGTCGACACGGCGGCCCCCTTCGTAGGCGCGCCTGAGCCAGACTTCGGCCTCCGCGGGCCGGCTGTCCATATAGAGCATCCAGCCCACGCTGTTCTGCACGCCGATCGTGCGGGGATGGTCTTCGCCCAGAGTCCTGACGTTGATCTCGTACTCGCGGCGGAAGATTTCCTCCGCTTCGGTGATGCGGGCCTGCTGGTACAGCGCCTCAGCGATGCCATGCAGCGCGTGGGTCGCTTCGGAGGACTCGGGGCCGAAGTCGTCTTCGGCGATCTCGAGTGTCTTGCGAAAAATGGCCTCCGCTTCCTTCGGACGCGTCTGATTCAGAAGGAGATAGGCGGCGCCCCGCATCGAGCGGAGAAGTTGGTCCGTCGCCGCGCCGGGGGTTGTCCGCCGCAACTCGAGTGCGCGAGCCTGCGGCCGCTCCGCTTCGTCGAAGAGCCCGAGCGCGGTCATGGTGTCGGCAAGGCCTTGGTACAGGCGGGCCTGGACCAACGGTTGATCGGCGTAACGGGATTCGATGACCTCGCCGGCGCCACCGAGGAGCGATGTGCGGATCGCGGACCTGGCGACGTCGGCGAAGTTGACGCCGCGGAGGGCGTCGTTGAGGGAGTCGATATTCGAGGGCTGGGCTTCGGCGAGGACGGACTCACGGATCTCGCGTCCCATGCGGCTGACGTCGATGCTTGCGAGTTGCTGGGCCTGGAATGTTGCGATCTGTTCGATTTCCTGGGCCTTGGCCTCGGCGATGGCGGTCTGACGGTCGGCGAGTTCCCGCTGCTGGCGAGCCTGCACAAGGCCCCAACCGGTTCCCGCGAGGCCGACGACCAGCAGAAAGACGGCGAGAGCGGCGGCGGTGACGCCGGCGCGATTGCGCTTGACGAACTTGCCGACGCGGTAGGCAACACCGGGCGGGCCGGCGAAGACCGGCTGGTCATTCAGGAATCGGCGCAGTTCAAGGGCGAGCGCGTTGGCGGTTTCATAGCGTCGGGCGCGGTCTTTCTCGAGACACTTCATCACGACCCAGTCGAGGTCGCGTTTCAGGACGCCGGCGAGCGTGCGGAGCTCGATGCGGCGCTGCTCGGCGGTTTCGCGTCCGGACGGCTGACGGGGATCGATGCGGGTGCTGGGGCGCGGGGGGTCGAACTCGCGGATGATGCGCTGGATCTCGGCGAACCCGGCGCCGCGGAGCGTGTTGGCGGCGAAAGGTCTGGTTCCGGCCAGGAGTTCGTAGAGAACGACGCCGAGGGAGTAGATGTCGCTGCGCGTGTCGATGTCCTGGGCGCTCATCTCGGCCTGCTCGGGACTCATGTAGTCGGGCGTGCCGATCAACTGGCCCTGCTGGGTGTAGACGGTGGAATCACTGAGTTTCTGGTGGAGCGCCTTGGCGACGCCGAAGTCGATGATGCGCGGCTCCACCTCATCGCCGGAGTAGCGGACGAGGATGTTCCTTGGTTTCAGGTCGCGGTGGATCACGCCCTTGATGTGCGCGTGCTGGACCGCTTCGCAGACCTTGATAAAGAGTTCGAGCCGTTCGTCGATGGTGAGGCGATGCTTATCGCAAAACGCGGTGATGGGCTCGCCCTGGACGAGTTCCATGACGAAATACGCGAGGCCGCGTTCGGTCGCGCCGCCGTCGTAGATGCGCGCGATGCACGGGTGATCCATGACCGCGAGGGCCTGACGCTCCGCCTCGAAACGCGCGAGCACGGCGCGCGAGTCCATGCCGGGCTTGATGACCTTGAGCGCGACGCGCCGCTTGACGGGTTCGGACTGCTCCGCGAGGTAGACGATGCCGAAGCCGCCCTCGCCCAGGACCTCACGGATGCGGTAGGGGCCGATGAACTCGGGCATATCGATCGAGCGACGAGCGGCGGCGCCGGAGGGGGATCGGCCGTCGCGTCCCAGCCCGTCTGAGGTCGGTGCTTCGCTCCCGGGAGTGACGGTCTCCCGTGGGTGCTGCTTCGAGTGCTCATCGCGCGGCATGTCAGCAGGATAACTGGATCAGGCGGCCGAGTAGCGCGTTCGTGGACGCTGAGTTGGCAGTGGATTTCTGGGGCGTCCCCGGGCGGCAGACTCGCACGCACTGCGCTCCAAGTACATATCACGCAGGAGTTTGCGACCTGCGCACAGGCTGCCGGGTTGCGTACCGCGTGACACCCCGGCCCCGGCCCCGGCCCGATGGCAAGAGCACAGCCAACACGAGCCACTCTTCGTACACTCGCGCGATGGAACGTCTCGCGCTCGCGTCGGCCTTCACGCTCATCGCACTCACACTTCTCGGCTGCGCTCATACCGACGCGATGTCGGCGTCGACACCCATCACCAGCGCCACCGAACAAGACATCCGTGATATCGGGCGGCGCGCAGTTGAAGACGATGGCATCGTTGGTCTTTCGATTGGCGTCGTCATCGACATCGAGATCATGTTGAGCGACGGGTTCCGGCATGCATACATCGACAGAACCGTTCCGCGAACCGTCGAGTCCGTCGACGACGTCGCCGCAGCCGGTCGTTCGATGCAACCCGCGATCAACCCGCGTTCGCCGCGCATCAGACGCGAGCGTTGCGTCCGGGCCTCCGGCCCGACCGTCGCGATCGAACCCGCCCACCGAACGCTGGCCTCGGCCCGTCGGCAGGCATTGGTAATTTGGGTTATTGGTGGATCGAAGTCCGCAATGCCTGATTTCGCAGACAACAACGACAACTCACTGTTGCAATAGCCAACTCGGCTCCGCTTCGATTACCGGCCATGCGATTTTTTCCCTGGCCGATTGGGAAAAGTCGTATTTCAAAGGCAAGGTCATGGCATTATGTTGACACCGGTGTGGGCTGGAAGGCGGGTGACCCCGAGACCCATATCCACTTGAGCGAGAGGAAACAGAAGCGCCATGAGGAAGTCCTGCATCCCCGCCGCCGCCGTGGCGCTCGCCGCCGGCGCCGCCGCTCCCGCCGCCGTGCCCTCCAACCCCGCCAACTTCGACATCATCTACAACATCGGCACGGTCCCTCCGGGCTCGATGTTCGATATCCCCGGGGCATTCACGTCCTTCCCCCAAGGCGGCGTCGTCGGCTCCGACACCCAACTCAATGTCTTTGACGGCGGCGAGATCAGCGGCGTTGTCGGTGTCGGCCTCTCCGACCAAACCGGCACGAACAGCGAGGCCAACATCTTCGGCGGCCTCACCGGGGGTTTCAGCGTGCGCTCCGGCGGTCGGGTCAATCTGATCGACGGCGTCGTCTTCGGAAGCTTCAACCTCGTCAGCGGCGCCGTCGTGAACATCGCCGGCGGCAGCGTCCGGACGGGCACCTTTCTGAACACTGGGTCGACCCTGAACATCTCCGGCGGCACCTTCGGCCTCGTCGGCACGCTTCCGGCTCTCACGGCCGTGGGCAACTCGACCATCAACATCTCGGCCGGCGCCGTCGGGAACCGCGTCTTGGTCATGCACGGCGGCGAGATCAACATCTCCGGCGGCTCCGTCGGCAACGACATGGTCATCGACACCGATTTCCCCGGAGGCGCGTCTGGTGTGCCCACCGCGCTCAACCTCAGCGGCGGCTCCATCGGTGAGAACCTGGAGGTTCGGAACGGTTCGGGGATCAACATCTCCATCACCGGCGGCTCCATCGGCGACAACTTCAGCGTCGAGACGGACCCCTTCAGGGTGGACCCCAATGTGTTCGACATCTCCGGCGGCTTTGTGGGTGACAACTTCTCGTTCAGTGAATTCGCCAACTTAGACGTTGGCACGTTCATCATGTCCGGCGGCAGCTTCGGCAACAACTTCGAGATCGGGGGCGTGACAGCCCACATCTCCGGCGGGAACGTCGGCAGCGGCGTGTTGGCGGGCATCGGCTCGATCGTCACCTTCTCTGGCGAAGCGTTCCCTCAGTTCGGCGGAGGCTCCGCCGACATGATCCTCATCACTCCAAACGCAAACGGACTGGCCACGGGCGTGCTTGCCGACGGCAGCGTGTACATCTTCGCCGGCGAGGCATCGGACACTGTGTTCGCCACGATCGACACCTTCGCCGTCGCGCCCTCGACCAACCCCGGCGTGCTCTCTTCGGGAGCCTTCAACAAGGGATTGCGCCCGGGCGAGACGCTCACCGTCAACGGGACGGGCGAACTCGGCAGGAACTTCGCCGTCGTCGGCGCCACGCTGAACATGGAAAACGGCTCGGTGGGTAACGGGCTCGAAGTCGCCTTCGGCGAGGTCAACATCACCGGCGGCGCCGTCGGCGCTGGCGTCGACGCCTTCAACGGCAGCACGGTCAACATTTCGGGTGGGGCTATCGGCGACGATTTCGACGCCATGATCGGCAGCACCATCAACCTGTTCGGCACGTCGTTCCTGCTCGACGGCGTCGAACTGACCGACCTCGTCTTCGGCGAGGCGTTCACCATCACCACCCGCGATGTCACGCTGTCGGGCCTTCTCGCCGACGGCTCCGCCTTCGAGTTCGACCTCAACAGCACGAACGCGGCGGGCGCAGACTTCTTCAGCACCGGCGCAACAATCACGGTGAGCCCGGCCGTCGACGAATGCGAGGGCGACACCAACGGCGACAACCTCGTCAACTTCACCGACCTCAACACCGTCCTCTCCTCGTTCGGGATGCAGGGCGCGGGCCTCGCCGGCGACGTGAACGGCGACGACATTATCAACTTCCAGGACCTCAACATCGTCCTGTCCAATTTCGGCGCCGCCTGCAACTGATCCCGCCATCTCTTGCTGGCGTAGCGCGACAAGCCGAGTCGGGCAGGTCCTCGCGCCGGTGCACCGATCGCGGAGATACGCTCATGCGATGTCGCTCCAACGCAGCAGACCCCCGCATGAGCACGTTCAAACACAAGATCAACCACGAGCTCCGATCTCTTCTGGTCGTCACGATCTACTTCGGGGCTTGGATCGGCTCGCTGGCTCTCCTGAAATACCTTCTCCTTGCGCAGTACGACATCGCGTTCTACGGATGGTCTGCCGCGGTCATCGGCGGCTCGTCCTTGCGAAGGTCGTGATCATTCTGGAACGCGTGCCACTCGGCGCATGGGTGCGCCGCCAGCCGGCGTGGGTCGACGTACTTGCCCGAACCGCGCTGTACGGCCTAGGCGTGGTCGTGGTTCTGGCGCTGGAGCACGGCCTTAAAGGCGCGCGAGCGCACGGCGGCTTTCTCAACGCGCTCGACGCGTCGCTCACGCAGACCAATGAGCATCACGTGCTCGCCAACCCGCTCGGCGTCACCGGCGCGCTGCTCGTCTACAACGCGATCGCCGCCATACGTCGTCATCTCGGCAAGGGCGGGCTTCGACGGGTCTTCTTCAGCCCGCCGCCGACGACGGCGCCCTCACCGAAGCAATAGTCGCTCTGCGGTTCTGGGATGCGTGGAAATGGAGCAATGACAACGTCCCGTGACGCGGAGCATCGTGCGGACTGAGCAGAACTGGAACGCCCCTCATCCGCGGCGGCGACGCGACGCCGCCAGACCCCCAAGCGCCAGGAGCGCGGCGGCGCCCGGCGTCGGGACGATAGTCAGCCTTCCACCCGCGAAGATCTGGTTCTGGCCCACCGTGCCCGATCCAAGAGTCAGATCGTCGAACGTTGCGCCAATCGACGACAGATCGATCGTTCCGCTCGCGTTGATCAGGACCGAATCGCCAACCTCAAAGTTCAGGTTGCCGTCGAAGTTGATCAGAATGTCATCGAGCGTATCGCTTGTGCCATCGCTGTCATCGTCAAACTGGATTGTGACGACGTTCACCGATGCGTTCGTGGTGGTGTTGGTCGCTGTGCCCGTGATGGAGAAACCGGGCGGAGGAGTGCCCACAAACCGCTCGTTGAACGGATCAAAGGCGAAGTCCTGAAGTTGAAAGCTGTTGGGGTTGAAGGCAAATGGGAACGCGAACGCCGCCTGGCCCGTGATGGAAACGTCGACCAGCGCGGAACCGGAAGTCCCCGTTAACACAACGTTGATCTGTCCGAGAGAAGGCGCCCCGGCAGCCATGAGGCCGATCGCCCCCAAGCAGAGATGCGATGTCTTGATATGCACGTGCTCTCTCCTGAACACTGTCCGCCGCTTCATCAGTGGGGACGGCGATCGAAGCTGACCCGCGTGGGTCGATGCGCAACGATCGCGGACAAGGTATCGATCTCGAACCTTGCGTCAATGCTTTTTGTTCCGAATCACGCCTCCGTTGCATAGACCAGACGCACGCATCAAATAGTCGATGTGGCGATCCCTTTGTCGGATATTGCGGGCTCGCGCACGGTTACCCGCACGAACATCTCATCGACCGACCGTCGCGATCTCCGTCGCGTCGATTACCAGCACGATTCCGTCGGCCTGCGCGACGGTCCCGCGGACGAGTACGGTCGACAGTTCCGCCAAGCCCCCCTGCCCTTTGAGCGACGCGCGGAGCGTGGCGCCGTCGTCATCCGTCACGCGCACGGTCGCCGCGTGCGCGGCAATGTCCGCCGCCGGCTCGCAGCAGTAGTCCCATGGCGTCTTGCACGAATCGCCCGGGGTGTCCGAGCACGCCAGCATCGACGCGTCGACGATCGTGAACATCGCGCGGCCGTCCACGAACGGCGACCCGCTTCCGCCGATGCGCCCGCGCACCAGCACGGAGTCACCTTCCTTCGCCGCGGATTTCGCATCGAGCACGGAGACCGCCTCGTCCGCGGGAAGCGGCGCGAAGAGCCCGGCAGGAAGGACCGAAGCGCTCGCCTGGGTTGGCGCATCAGCGCCTGAACCGGATCGCTCGCACCCCGTCGCCGCGCCGACCGCGAGGGTGGCCGAACACACAAACGCCGTCATCTTCATCATTGCAGAACTCCTCATGCGCACACGTGATTCACTTCAGACCGCCTTCAGGGCGACAGGTATGGGCAGACGCAGGCACTGTGCCGCGGGCGGGAGCGCCCCGATGAGCCCCAACGTCACGCCGGCCGCGAGCCCGAGCGCGAGCACGCCCGCATCAACGACGAGACCGAAGACGCCCATCGAGAACCGGACGGCAACGCCGTCGAGCAGAACGACCGCTATCGCGCACGCGATCAGTGAACCGGCCATCGTCGCGAGCAGCGATTCCTGGGTGAGACTCGCGACGATCGCGCCGCGGCGGAACCCCAGCGACTGCAGCATGCCCAACTCGCGGACACGCGAGGCGAACGCCGCGTGCATGGTGTTCAGCCCGCCGAACACACCCCCCACCGCGATGAGTCCGGCCGTTACCCACGCGACCACGCGGATCGGTCCGAAGAACTCCGCGAGGCCGGCGTAATAGTCGCTCTCGCGCAGGGCCGTGAGTTGCAGGTCAAGCCGCGTGCGCGCGAACGCCTCGACGTCAGCGAACTCCGCGCGGGAAGGATCGAGCGTGAGCACGACAACGGAATCGCTCTCGCGCTTCGTGGCCTCCTTGAGGTCGTTCAGCGGCGCCCACACCTCGGACTCGGCAACGGTTCCCGGCGCAACGAACCGCCCAGCGACTGTCCACTCCCGGTTGTCGATGCGCACCGCGTTGCCGATGCGCAGCAGAGCCGGATCAACCCCGAGTTTGTTCGCGGCCCGGGCGCCGACCATCACTTCGTCGGCGCCCGACGCGGGGAAGCGTCCCTCCGTGATCTGCACACGCTCGTGGACCAGCGTGGCCACCGGCGTGACGCCGCGCACGAGCACGAGCGAGTTGCCCGCGGCGCTTCCGACCTGAAGCGGCAATTGGATGTGCACCTCGGGGGACACGAAGAGCGTACCGGCGCTTTCGGCGATGCCGCGCACGCTTGCCGCGACGATCCCCCCGGCGTTAGAGGGGATCTCGCTGCGTTCGATGGAGTCCTCGCTGCCGGTCCCGACGAGCATGACGTTGTGCACGCCCCCGCTCGCGGAGAGCGCGAAGGTCATCCCGCGCACGAACGACGCTGCCGCCAGCACGAGCAGCACGACGAGCGCGCTGCCGACAACGGCGAGCAGCAATCGCTGACGCGATCGCACGAGGTTCCGGACGGCGTATTCGAGCGGGAGTGTTCGCATCGTTGCCCTCACACGGCCCTGAAGCATTCGGCGATCTCACGCCGGGAGGCCTGGTACGCCGGGGCGAGACCGGCCAGAACGCCGACGCCCGCGGAGACGATCACGCCGATCAGCACCGCGCCGGCGTCGGCGGCGACGTTGATGCTCAGCCCCTCGTTCGAGAGACTGAACCGGCCGAAGCGCACCACCGCGTACGCCGCGACCGCGCCGAGCGCGCCGCCGATCAGCCCGAGCAGCGCGCCTTCCGCGACGACCATCCGCCCGATCAGCCCGCCGCGGAATCCGAGCGTCTGCAGCACCGCGTGCTCCTTGATGCGGTCGCGGACGCTCAGCACGATCGCGTTTGTCACGAGGGCGAGCACGGCGGCCAGGCACGCCCAGCCGAGCACGCGCGTGAACTTCACGATCTCCAGGATGTCGGCGCCCGCCTGCGCGACAAACGCTTTTTCTGGCCGCGTCGTAGTCGGCTCGGCATCGGATCGGAACGTCTCGTCGATCTTCGCCGCAACCTCTTCGAGGCGCTCCGGATCGTTCACGCGGACGGAGAACTGCGTGACCTCGCCCAGCCCGCCGCGCGTCGCCGCCTGCTGGAGGAACGGCAGGTGCGTGTACGCGACGTTCTGATCCTGCGCGGCCTCGGAACGGACGATCGCCGCGACGGTGACGGTCACGCCGGCCGCGTCGAACGATGCTCCGACCCTGAAGCCGCGCCGCTGCGCGAGGCGTTCGCCCACGATCGCCGCGTCGGTTCGCGCACGCCACTGCTCGAGCGATCCGTCGAGGATCGTCCACTCACGCGCGAGCGCGCCGATCGATTCCTCGGGAACGCCGCGGTACGTGATGACGTCGAGCGAGGCGCCGCAGTTGTTCACCACGATCTTGATCGGAACGACCGATTCGACGCCGTCGATGCGCTCGATGGCGCTCTGGTAACGTTCGGGCAGGCGGCTCGTCGACGGGCAGAACCGGTTCTCGCGGAAGACGACCAGCGTGGTGTCGCCCGCGGCGGTCTGCGTCGACTCGGCGACCCCCTGCTGGAGCGCCTGCACGGCCACGAAGAGGAACATTGCGACGCAGATGCTCGCGAGCGTCAGGGCCGTCCTCGTGGGTCGGCGCACAACCTGTCGAATGACGTACGGCGCGAACTTTGGCGTGATCATGCCATCGCTCCTTCCTCGACGCGTGGCGCCGCGGCGTTCTCGACCAGACCCCCCTTGTCCAGATGGAGAGTTCGCATCGCGAACCGCGCGGTCTTCGGGTCGTGCGTGACCATGATGAGCGTCTTGTGCAGTTCGTCGGCGAGACGGCGGAGCAGCCGCATGATCGCGAGAGCGGACTCGCCGTCGAGGTCGCCGGTCGGTTCGTCTGCGACGATGATCCGCGGGTCGGCCACGATGGCCCGCGCGATGGCGACCCGCTGCTCCTGGCCGCCCGAAAGTTGGCGCGGATAGTGATCGTGGCGGTCGGCGATGCCCACGAGGTCGAGCGCCGCCGCGACGCGCTCGTGGCGCTGCCGCCGCGACATCGGGTGCAGCAGCAGCGGCAACTCGACGTTCTCGTACGCGGTCAGCACCGGCACGAGGTTGTACAACTGGAAGACGTAGCCCACGTTCTCGCTCCGCCACGACGCGAGCTGCGACCGCGAGAGGGTCGCGATGTCGAGCCCGTCCACGACGATGCTCCCCGACGTGGGTCGGTCGATGCCCGCGATGAGGTTCAGCAGCGTCGTCTTCCCGCTGCCCGAAGGCCCCATCAGCGCGAGGAACTCGCCGCGCTCGATGCTGAGATCGAGCGATTCCAGCGGCGTGATGATGGTGTCGCCTTTGCGGTATTGCTTGGTCAGCGAATCGCACTCGATGAGCGGCATGGTCGCCTCCTGCGTAGGGGTCAGTTCGGTCGCGCGGGCACGCGGACGCGCGTGCCTTCCCTGAGCGTCGATGGCGGTTGAAGGATGACGCGATCGCCCGGCCGCAACCCGTCGCGCACGAGCGTGAGATCACCGTCCTGACCCCCGATCGACACGGATTGGATCGACGCCGTCGCGTAGCCGCGCTCGGACCCGCGATCGACGACCCACACGCTGGCCTGCGCTGCGGTCACGTCGAAGAGGGCCTCGGTCGGTACGACGACGGCCTGCGATGCTCCGCGTGGGCTTGCCTCGATTGTTCGAGCGTCGCCCGGGCTGCGCGACGCGAAGAACCGCACGCGCGCGAGCATCTCCGGTTTGAGCACCGGCGCGGGATCGCGGATATCGACCTTGACCTCCACCGTGTTGCGCTGGATGTCCGCCTCGTGCACGATGCGCGAGACTTCGCCGACGAAAGCGCGCTCGGGAAGGGCTTCGGTGGTGATCTCGGCGCGTGAACCCACCGCGACGTTGCTTGCGTCTGCGAGCGGCACGTCGACCCGGACCTGGAGCCGCTGGGGGTCGTAGATGCGAAAGAGCCCGGGGCCGTGGCCCTCACCGGGGCCGGGGCCGGCCAACGCGATGCGCGTCCCGGGTTCGACGGCCCGCGTCATCACCACTCCGGCGAAGGGGCTGCGGATCTCCATACGCGAGAGGCGCAGTACTGCCTCGTCGAGCGAAGCGCGCGCGCTCGACACGGTCGCCTCGGCGGCGCGGGCCGCGGCGGTCGCGGCCGCTTCGTCGTGCTCTGCGGCGCGGAGCCGGATCTCGAGCCGCGCGAGTTGACCTTCCGAGATGCCGCCGGCGCGGACGAGCGGGCGTTTGCGCTCCAGTTCGTCGCGCAGTTCGTCGGCGCGTGCGTTGGCGGCGAGCGCGGCCGAGGATGCGCGTTCCTGCTCGGCAC
>JBQLZI010000003.1:0-30625 GCA_052168195.1 Phycisphaerales bacterium | reverse complement strand
GCTTGTGCGCCCGTCGGGAAGGACGAGCAGGGGGTCGTAGCCGAAGCCGTTGCCGCCGCGCGGCGCCTCGCCGATGACGCCCGGGAACTCGCCGCGGGTTTCGTAGAGGACGCGAAGACCCTCCCCCTCACCCCTCCCACGAGTGGGAGGGGAGTGAAGAGATCCCACCACGCACACGGCGCAGACGAAGCGCGCGGTGCGCTCCTCCCTCGGAACGGTCCGCAGCGCGATGAGCAATTTCTCGTTGTTCGCCCTGTCGCGTTCCTCGCGGGTGTCGCCTTTCCCCGCGTACCGCGCGGAATACACGCCCGGCGCGCCGCCCAGCGCGTCGACCTCCAGCCCCGAGTCGTCGGCGAGGCAGGCCTGCCCTTCGCGAAGATTCAGCCCACGCGCGTAGTGCATCGCCTTCAGCCGGGCGTTCTCCTCGAACGTCACGCCGTCCTCCACCGGCTCGGGGATCGCGTCGCCGCCCGGGACGTCCTTCAGCGACAGCACACGCACCGGCACTCCGGCGAGCACCTGCGCGATCTCCTGAACCTTGTGCGGGTTCCCGGTCGCGACGATCAGTTCATCGATGCGCCCGCGCATCAGGCGCTGTAGACCACGCCGGCGTATTCCATCGGGACGTCGCCGTGCTCGGCGCGGATGACGGACCTGATCCCCCCGCGACCCTTCCACACCGTGACCACCTGGAGCCACGCGGGGTTCATGCACGCCACGAGGTCGTTGCGGATCGAGTTCGTGACCGCCTCGTAGAAGATGCCTTCCGTGCGGAACGACTGGAAGTAGAGTTTGAGCGACTTGAGTTCGACGCAGACGCCGCCGTCCTTCGCGGGCAAGGGGCAGAAGCGCACGACGATCTCGCCGAAGTCCGGGTGGCCGGTCTTCGGGCACAGCGAGGTGAACTCTTCGCTCACGTGCTCGATGACGAACGGCGTGTCGCCGGCCTGGTCGGGCGTGGGGAAGGCTTCGAGCAGCGAGGTGTCGGGCACGGTGCGCTCCTGAGGGGTGAGATGCCTCAGTTATAGCGCGAGAGCAGTTCGACGATCCGCGGCTGGTCGGGCTTGATCTGCACGCTCCGGCGCAGGGCGGCCATGCCGTCGCGGCGGAGTTGGTCGTCGGCGCGGTTCCCGAGCAGCCACTGGTTCAGCAGCGTCACACCCTCGCCGTTGAGCGCGGGGAAGTAGCGCGGGTCGAGGGCCGTCGAGGCGCGGAACGCGTTGATCGCGGGGCCGTACTCCGCGAGTTTGAACCGCGCGTAGCCCAGGCGCTCCCACGCGGCGGCGGTGGGGCGCTCGGCGACGAGCCGGTCCAGCGTGTTCGCCATCTCGCGGTAGCGCCCGATCTTCCCGAGCGAGTCGGCCATGTTCAACAGCAACTCGGGGGTGAGGTCCATCCGGTTGGCGGCGGCCTCGAACTCGAGCACCGCCTCGCGATGGCGGTTGAGCGCGGCGTAGACCGCGCCGAGGTTCACGCGCCCGGGACCGTGTTCGACGTCGACCTCGACGGCGCGCCGCGCATACGGAAGGGCCTGCTGGGCCTCGCCCAGTTGCAGGTACGCCGTCGCGAGGTTGAGGTTGGCGTCGCGGTCGTTGGGCTTGATCTGCAGCGCGCGGATGTACTCGCGGATGGCCTCGGTGACGCGGTTGAGCAGTTGCAGCGCCAGCCCGTGGCCGTACACCGCGTCGAAGTTGTTGGGCTCGACGCGGGTGGCCTGCGCGTAGGCGGACTCCATCGCCTCGTAGTTGCCGGTCTGGCGATGGATCTCGCCCATCGAGAGGTACGCCTGCGTGAGGCGCGGATTGTCCTGGATGGCGCGGGCGAGTTCGGCGAGGGCGGCGGCCGTGTCACCCGACTCGGAGTATCCCGCGGCCTTGTCGAGGCGCTCCTGGCTGCGGATCTGGACGGCCGGGGCGCTGGAGGCCTGCTCGGCGGGCGCGGACGCGGGGCGGAAGAGTTCGCAGCCGCCGGCGACCGGCAGGGTCGCGAGCGCGAGGGTCAGGGAGAGGCGGCGGATGGGGGTTCGCGTGGCCGCGGGGATGCTCATAGGGGTGTCCATCTCCAGAGAGGACGTCTGAGAAGCCGGATCGCGTCGGAGCGGATGCGGAAGGGCGGGCGAGCGTATCACCGTTTCGAGCGGGCCGCTCCCGCCTTCTTCGTCGGCCGAACCGCCCTCGTTCGCGCAACCTTGGACATCCGGGCCGCGGAGGTCTTGGTCATCAACCCCTTCAGGACGGACAGGTTGATGGAATCCCATGGCCCGCCGCCGTCGGCCTCGGGGGCCTCGCCCTTGGGGGTTTCCATGATTTTGGGCGCCGCGGCCAGCGAGGGCCGGTTCACCACGGCCCGGAAACCCTCGAGGCCCATCGTGCCCCTCCCGATGTGCTCGTGGAGGTCTCGACGCGAGCCGCGGGGGGCCTTGCTGTCGTTCGTGTGGACGACGCGGAGCGTCCCCTCGCCGCAGATCGCGTCGAACGAGTCAAGGGTCGCCTTCGCGGCCTTCTCGGTGGTCATGTCGTGCCCGAAGCCGTGCGCGTGGCAGGTGTCGAAGCAGAACGCGACGCGCCGGGCGGCCTCGTCGGGGTCGACCCTCGCCTTCTCAGCGCCGTCGATGATGCGCCGGCGGACGTCGGCGAGATGCTCGAACGGTCCGCCGAGGTTCGTGCCGCTGCCGACGGTGTTCTCAACGCAGACGGTGACCGAATAGCCGGGCGTCTCCTTGAAGAGCCGCAGGTAGGCGTCGGCGATGCGCTGCGCGCCGGCCTCCTCGCCGCTGCCCAGGTGCGCCCCCGGATGCGAGACGAGCAGGGGGATGGAGAGCGACTCGCACCGCTCGATCTCCTCACGCTGGAGCGTCAGCGACTTCTCCCACGCGTCGTCGTGCGGGCTCGCGAGGTTCACGAGGTACGAGTTGTGCGCGACGGTCCGCGTCAACCACCCGAGCCGCTTGAGTTCGGTCAGCCACTCGTCGCGCGCGGCGGCGTCGAGCGGTTTGACGTTCCACTGCCGCTGGTTCTTCGTAAAGACTTGCACCGTGTCGAGCGCGAGCGCTTCGGCCTCGCTCAGCGCGTTGAGCATGGACCCGGCGATGGAGAGGTGCGATCCGAACATGAGAACATCGTACGCGCGGACAAAAAGTTCCGGAATGACGAGGAGTTCACGGGGGGTTCACGGTTGCGCCACAGGCGACGCCGAAGATTCCCACCATGTCGACGGGAACGGCCCGTCGGCGCCACGCGAGCCGCCTCTCAAAGGAACAGCGCCATGGCGACCGTCACCAGCAACACCGCCATCGAGACCTGCGCCAAGGCGTGCGCCGACTGCCTGATCGATTGCGACCGCTGTGTCGCAGCGATGGCCGGCGAATCCGCCGACTGCGTGCTCGCGTGCCTCGACTGCGGCGACGCCTGCGAGATGTGCATGCGCACACTCGCCCGGAACAACAAGGAAACGTACGCCGCGGCGTGCGAATACTGCGCAGACCTCTGCGAGCAATGCGCGCAGGTCTGCGGCTCAATGGATCACGAACACTGCCGACGCTGCGCTGAATCGTGCCGCGAGTGCGCATCGCTCTGCCGCTCGCTGGCCGCGTAAAGACGGATCACCTTGGCCCAGAGCCACTTCCAGAATCACTATGAGCCGGAATTCACTATTGCTTCACGATCGATAGGGCCATGATCCATATATCTAGGTCCTCGCCCGAAGGAGAGAGCGGGCACAGGACCCACCGGCCGGACCGGAACGCGGAAGGGAGAGCCGCTTCCGTCCGGGCGGGAAGGGGGAGAGAGGGGCTTTCCGGCGGCGACGGGTTTCTCCGGTTGCCCGTCGTCGCCGGTTCCTGAGACACCACACGGCACACCGCCGTTCCTTGACCCGCGAGGCCCGGTCGACAAGACCGGGCCTCGTGCTTTTTTTCGCGCGCTCGGCCGCGGACTCGTGTATCGTTCCCGCGATGCCGCGCACCCTGCTCGCTCTCTCGCTGCTCGCGTCGCTCGCGCCCCTCGTCGGGTGCGGCGGCTTCAGCGCGCCGAAGATCCGCGTCGTCGACGCGCGCGTGCTCGAACAGACCGAGCACGGCGTCTCCGTCGACTTCGTCCTCGAAGGCCAGAACGACAACAGCGAAGAGATCCCCCTCCAAGTCGTGCGGTATTCTCTCTCCATCGACGGCGAGCGGGTGTTCACGGGCGAACGCATGGCCGAAGCGACGCTCCGACGCTTCGGCACGCAGACGTTCGTGCTCCCCGTCGCCGCCGAGTGGGAGGACCTCCCGAACGACCGCCCGGAGGGCGACCTCTCGGTGCGCACGCGCCGCTACCGGCTCGCGGGCACGCTGCAGTACATCGCGCCGGGCGCCCTGGCCGAGGTGTTCTTCGACACCGGGGTCCGGCGCCCGAGCGTGCGGTTCGTCTCGGAGGGCGAACTCACCGTGTCGCCGTCGGTCGACGACGAGCCCGCGGACATCGACGTCAGCGGGGAGTGAGCCGGCCCGAGCACACCTCGCCGGTGCGCAGGACCTCGGCGTACACAGCGCCGTCGGCCGCGGTCGTCCACCAGCGCGTGCCCGCTTTGACGGCGTCCCAGCGTTCGTCGCCCAGTCGCTGGGGCCCGGTCGACTGGATCACGACATCGGGATGAAGCGAAGCGACGAACCCGATCGCGCCCGGGCGCGCGCTCCCGTGGTGAGGCGCCTCGACGATGTGGGCGCGGAGCGGGCCCGTCAAGGCGAGCATGGCGTCGATGCCGGCGGGCTCGATGTCGCCGGTGAGCAGCAGCGTCCGCACGCCGGCGGCGGTCGTCGCGTGCACGCGCGCGACGAGCGACTCGTCGTTCGCGCGCTCGCTGGCGAACGTGTCGGGCGGCCAGAGAAACTCGACGCGTGCGCCGCCCAGGTCGATCACATGCCCCGCGCCGATGGCGCGGACGTCGACGCCCGCGTCGCGGAGCCGATCCACCGTGAACGCCACCGGCCCGAGCGGGTCGCGCGCGGCCTCCTCCAGAAACGCGTCGGTCGTGAGCACCTCGCGCACGCCCAGGCGTGCGGCGGCGTCGAGCGCGCCGGAGTAATGATCGAGGTTCGGGTGGCTGATGATGAGCGTGCGGACTCTCCACGCGCCGAGCGCGCGGAGCGCGTCGGGGATGTCGCGCTCGCCGATGCCGACCCACGTGGAGCCGCAGTCCCACAGCACCGCGTCGGCGCCGGAGCGGACGAGGTGGCAGGCGCCGTCGCCCACGTCGAGCGTGTCGATGCGCAGCGCGACGCGTTCGTCCAGTCGCCCCGAGCGCGCGCCGTCGACCACGACCACCCCGACGATCACGAACAGCGCAGCGAGGGCTCCGGGGGCGCCGGGGGCGCCGGGGGTGCGGACGCCGCGTCGGAGCAGCATCGCGACGGCGACGGTCGCGAGGACGGCCCACCACCACGCGACGGGCGGGGTGTTCATCGCGCTGCCGGGCAGCCGCTCGAGCAAGCGCACCACCGCGAGGAAGACCTCGGCCATCTCGCCCGTCAGCACGACCAGCGGCCGCGCGAGCGTGGGCGACACCGCGCTGACGAGCGTGGTGAGGTAGCCCGCGCCGAGCAACGCGGAGAACACGGGCGCGACGAGGAGCGCTGCCAGCGGCGCGAGGGGCGTGAACAGCCCGACGTGATACGCGACGAGCGGCGCGGTGATCACCCAGGCGCTCAGCGACGCGGCCAGCGCCGTGCGCACGCGCCGGCGTGCGGCGCGCACGCCCCGCGGCGCTTCGTCGATCGCCAGCGCACCACGCCGCGAGAGCATCTCGCTCACCGTCGGCGTGAACGCGATCAGCCCGCCGACCGCAAGGAAACTCAGGTGAAAGCCCACGCTGGTCAGGTCCGTCGGGCGCAGGAGCACGATGAGGCACGCGGTCCACGCGAGCACGTTGATCGGGTCGTAGCGACGGCCGAAGGCCTCGGCGGCAAGGAACCCGAGCGTCATCACGCCCGCACGCACAACGGGCGGGTTCGCCGGCACGATCGCCATGTAGACGAGCACCGCGATCGCGACCACCATCGCCTCGCTGCGCCGACCGGGCAGCAGCGCTCGCGCCGCCAGCAGCGTGAACCACGCGAGCAGCACGAGGTGCATCCCACTGATCGCGAGGAGATGGGCCAGCCCGGTCCGCGCGAACGAGCGGCGGACACGCGAGTACTCTCCCTCGGTCTGGCCGAACACCGCGGCGGCAAGGAGCGCGCGGGCGCCGTCGGACGCGCTCAGCGTGTCGAGCCACGCCGACGCGCGGTCGCGCAGCGCGCCCTGGAGTTCGATGCGGCGTGCGCGCCAGTCGCCTTGGTCGACACGCTCGACGAGCCCGATCGAGGGAACGAGCAGGCGGCCCGCGAGGTCGCGCTCGTGCGCACGGGGGCGGAAGTCGCGCTGGCCGGGGTTGGTCGGGGCCTCGACGCCGAACGCCTGCCCGCTGAGGCGCAGCGAGTCACCGGGCCGCACGCCGGTCATCACGCCGTCGACGCGTATCCACAGGTCGCCCGATGCGCGGACCCACGCGTCGTCGACGCGCA
This sequence comes from Phycisphaerales bacterium, assembly GCA_052168195.1. Classification (GTDB taxonomy): domain Bacteria; phylum Planctomycetota; class Phycisphaerae; order Phycisphaerales; family UBA1924; genus JAHBXC01. The sequence goes on along the minus strand of JBQLZI010000003.1, from coordinate 24,084 downwards.
CCCTGCGCACCCGGAAGGTGAACCGCGTGGCGGGCGCGTCGCGCGCGAACTCCGCGAGTTGCCCGCGCGCCGGCGGGTCGGTACGCGGCGCATCCAGCGCGACGCCCTCGACGGCGAGGATCGTCATGCGCTCGCCGAGCAGGCGGCCCACGCTCTGCGCGGGGTGCTCGAACGTGCGCACCGCGGCCGTGGTGTACCCGAGCGACGCGGCGGCGCAGGCGAGGGCGATCCATCCGGCCTTTGCCCGAAGCGCAACGCCCAGTGCGCCAAGCAGGACGCACGCGACCATCGCGAACCACGCCGGCGGGCCGTGCGCCGGCCCGAGCGCGAGGGCCGCGCCCACGCCCAGCGCGAGGCACACGAACACGCGCACGCCCATCCGTCTGGTTCGCGTGGACACCCCGGGGTGAACGTCGATTGCGCGCTCCACCGCGGAACACGGTGACGACGCGGGCTCGGCGCGTCAATCCCTCAGCGGATCAGCAGGAAGACCCACAGGCACGCCGCGTTGAACAGCGTGACCAGCCCGGCGAAGCCCAACGTGTCGCGCAGGCCCTCGGGCACGCGCTCGAATGGCTTGTTCGCCAGCGCGAGGGCGCCCACGGCCAGACCCATCGGCGAGAACCCGCGCCCGGGCTTCACCTCCGCGGCGGCGGGCTCGGCGACCGGCGCCGGCCTGGGCGCGGGCTTGGCCTTCGGCGGCGCGGGCGGCGGCGGAGCGGGTGCTGCGGGCGCTTCGTCCTCGGCCTCGGGTTCCGCTTCGTCGTCGTCGGAGTCGGGCTCCGCGGCGGCCTCGGGCCGCTCCTCGTCGGTTTCCTCATCAAGAAGCCGGTCGATCGCTTCCGCGACGGCGTTCACCGCCTCGTCGGTCGCCTGGGGGTCGGCGGCGTCGTCTTCGGCGGCCGGGGTCTCATCCTCGGCGCCGTCCTCGGACGCGTCGGGGGCCGCCTCCGCAACTTCCGATTCCGCTTCTGGTTCCGGCTCCGCCTGCGGCGCGGGCGCCTCGTCGGTCGGTTCCGGCTCCGGATCGGGCTCGTCGAACGCCCGGCTGAGTTCCTCGTCGATCTGCGCGGCGATGGAGTCCTCGGGCGGCTCGGCGTCGGTCGCGGCCGTCTGCGACGCTTCCGGCGCCGCGGATTCGAGGTCCGCCTCCATCTCGGCGGCCACGCGCTCGAGTTCCTCGTCGATCCCCGCTGCGTCGAGAGCGTCCGCGTCGTCGTCCTCGTCGAGGTCGGCGGCGGCCGCGGCGAGCGCATCGTTCTGCGCCGCCTCGGGTTCCGATGATTCCTCGTCCTGCAGCGCGTCGTCCGCGTCCTGGTCGTCCGGCTCCGGGGCGTCGGGGGCGTCGGGGTCGTCGGCCATCACGCGGGAGATCTCGTCCGCGGCGCCGTTGATCTCGCCCACGAGGTCCGAGACGAGCGAATCGAGTTCCCCCAGTTCGTCGGCGGCGTCATCGACAGCGTCCGGACCCGCCGGCGCGTCGGGGGTCTGCTCGTCGCTCGGGATGTTGGTCGCTTTGTCCGCCATGCCACACCACGCGGGCTCGCCCCGGCGGACGAACCGCGCCCGGTATCATCGACCCCCCGTCGGCGCCACTCAAGGCGGAACCCCGGCGCGATGGCCCGTTCGACCGCCCGTTTCGCGCGATTCCGCCGCTTTTCGGACCCACATGCCCCGCGAGCACCGCCTGTTCATCCCGGACTTCGACGCGCACGACGACGAACTCGTCATCACCGGCGAGGAGGCCGACCACGCGCGGAAGGCCCGCCGCGCCTCACCGGGCGACCGCGTGACCATCCTCACCGGCGCGGGAATCCTCGCGGAGTGCGAGATCCTCGACGCGAAGCGCGACCTTCGGCTGCGCGTCCGCGAGGTCCGCGAGATCGAGCCCGAGCGCCCGATGATCGAGGTCTTCGCGGCCACGCCCAAGGGCCCGCGCGCCGACGACATGGTCGACGCGCTCAGCCAGGCCGGCGCCCACTCGTGGACGCCGCTGGAGACCAAGTGGAGCGTCGTCGAGCCGCGCAAGAACAAGATGGAGCGCATGGGGCGCATCGCCGCCGAGAGCGCGAAGCAGTGCCTGCGCGCCTGGACGATGCGCATCGGAGAACTGACTCAGTTCCGCGACGCGCTCGCCGTCGAGCCGGGCTGCGCGCTGGTCATCGCCGACCAATCCGGCTCGGCCTACACGCCCAGCGGCGCCGAGCGTGTTCGCCTGCTGATCGGCCCGGAAGGCGGCTGGACCGACGGCGAACTCGCGGCGGCGCGAGACGCGGGCGCACTCGTCGCGTGCTTCGGCCCGCACGTAATGCGCATCGAGGTCGCGGCGCCGATCGCGTGCGCCATCGTCCACGATCAGGAACGCCGCTGAACCCTCCCGCGTCGGTATGCTGGCACGCCCGCAGCATTCGACCCTGGGAGACGACTCATGCAGACCGTTCACGCCCTGCTCGCCGCCGGCGCCGTCGCGCTGACCGCGGCCCCGACCGCGCTCGCCATCGACAACGCGCACCGCGAGAAGGCGAAGGTCATGATCGACCACGCGGTCGACTTCCTCCGCTCTCAGCAGGACGCGCAGACCGGCGGCTGGGCGGTCAACCCCAGCGGGCCGAACTACCCGGGCATCACCGGGCTGGTCGTCACCGGCATGCTGCTCGACCCGTCCATCGACGCGAACGACGAGAGCGTCCGCCGCGGCGTGGAGTTCATGCTGCGCTACCGCCAGCCCGACGGCGGCATCTACGACAAGGTGCTGCCCTCGTACAACACGTCGCTGTGCCTCTCGGCGCTCGCGCTGGTCCACCGGCAGAGCGCGGCCGCGGCGATCCAGCCCGCGCAGGAGTTTCTCAAGGGCCTCCAGTGGAGCGAGGGCGCCAACCTCACCGACGCCACCCCCGAAGCGCCCACCGAGATCACCAAAGATCACTCGTTCTACGGCGGGTGGGGCTACGGCAAGCACGGGCGCCCGGACATGTCGAACACCTCGTTCGCGCTCCAGGCGCTGCACGACTCGGGCCTGTCGAGCGACGACCCCGCGTTCCAGCGCGCGCTGACGTTCCTCAACCGCTGCCAGATGATCGACGACGTCAACGACATGCCCTACGCCGACGGCACGAACCAGGGCGGGTTCATCTACGCGACGAGTCTGAACAGCGACAACATCGGCTCGGGCGAGACCAAGCCCGAGGGCGACGCGCAGTTCGTCGTCGAATCGCTCGACGACGGCACGGACGTCTCACGCATGCGCGCTTACGGCAGCATGACCTACTCGGGCTTCAAGTCGCTCATCTTCGCCGACATCGACCGTGACGACCCGCGGATGCGCTCCGCCTACGAGTGGATGCGCCGCAACTACACCCTCGAAGAGAACCCGCAGATGGGCGACGAGGGGCTGTACTACTACTTCCTCTCGCTGGCCCGCGCCCTCGACGCGTTCGGCGGCGCCGAGTTCACGCCGCTCGTGCCCGCCGGGACCGGCGCGATCGTCATCGACGACCGTACCGCGACGGGCGCCGGCTCGTACGTGGAGGGAGAGACCCGCGACTGGCAGAACGACCTCGTCGCGCGCCTCGCGGAACTCCAGAACCCCGACGGCTCGTTCCGCTCCGTCCACGACCGCTGGATGGAGAACAACCCGGTGCTCATCACCGCGTACGCGCTGATCGCGCTCCAGCACGCCGCGAACTGAACCACCGACAACGCTCGCTCGATTCAGAGCCCCGTGCGCGAGCACGGGGTCTTTCGTTTTCGCATCGCCCTGCGCGTCCGCATCGGATGGTTATCAGACTGTCCGGAGAAACTCCTCCAGCACCGCGGCCGCCGCGAGGGCGTCGCGTCTGGACTTCTTCTGCTTGTGGGTCAGCCCGGACTGCGCCATCTTCCAGTCGGCCTGCGCGCTCGTCAGCCGCTCGTCTTGGTAGCGCACCACCAGGCCCGTCGCCTGTGCGACGCGCTCGCCGAACGCGCGCACTTTCTTCGCCTGCGGGCCCTCGCTGGCGTCGTCCATGTTCAGCGGAAGCCCGAGCACGAGGCCCTGAACCGCATGATCCTTTGCGGCGTCCGCGATCGCGCGCAGCAGCGCCTCGCCGCGCGGGCCCTCGGCCATGGGCAGTTCGAGCACCCCGACCGGCGACGCGATGCGCGACTCCTCGTCGCCCACGGCCACGCCGGTGCGCTTGTCGCCAAGGTCCAGCGCGAGCCAGCGTTTCGCGCGCGGCGCGAAGGCCATCGCCTGCTTACGCGCCCTCGCGGAGCGCGGCGGCGGTGGTGGGGGCGGTGCTGACGTCCTCGCCGACCAGCGGGCTGAACCGCGAGCCGGCCAGACGCACGCGCTTGTTCACGTTGTCCTTGGGCATCAGCGGCATCGCGACAAACAGGCCCGCGAGGACGAGCGCGTTGAGGATGAGCATCTGCCAGACCGACGTCCAGCCGAACGACACCCACACCGCCGTCGCGACCACGAGCACGATGGACACGGGGATGAGCCCGCTCCACGCGAGTTTGAGGACCTGGTCGTAGCGGATGCGCGGGATCGTCCAGCGGACGAACATCATCACGACGATGATGGTCATCACCTTGCCGAACAGCACCGCGAACTTCACGAGCGCGGGGATCAGGCCGGTCGCTTCGGGGCTGGTGAGCGGGTCGTTGATGAAGGGCAGGGCCTGGTAGCCGCCGAAGAACAGCACCGCGAGGAACGCGCTGCTGGTGATCATGTGCGCGTACTCGGCGAGGAAGAAGAGCGCGAAGCGCATCGACGAGTACTCGGTGTGGTACCCGCCGACGAGTTCCTGCTCGGCCTCGGCGTTGTCGAACGGGGCGCGGTTGGCCTCGGCGAGGATGCAGATGAAGAAGAGGATCGCCGCGAGGGGCTGGCTGAAGACGAACCACGCGCCGGCGGCCTGCTGCTCGACGATCTCGTCGGGGCGCACGGTGCTCGAGAGCAGCACGACGGCGAGAATCGAGGCGCCGAGGGGGATCTCGTAGGAGATCATGCCCGCGGTGGCGCGGAGCCCGCCGAGGAAGGAGTACTTGTTGTTGGAGGCCCACCCGCCCAGCGTGACGCCGTAGACGCCCAGAGAGGCGACCGCGAGCAGGTAGATGAACCCGATGTTGATGTTGGCGCCGATGACCTGCGCGCTGCCGCCCTTCACGAGCAGCATGTCGCCGATGGGCGACTCGATGTCCGGGACGGTCAGGTAGCCGCCCCAGGGGATGACGGCGAACCCGATGAGCGCGGGGATGATGATCGCGATGGGCGCGAGCGTGAAGAGGGCCTTGTCGACGCGGCTGGGGGCGTAGTCCTCTTTGAGGAGGAACTTCACGCCGTCGGCCAGCGACTGGCCCAGCCCCCAGAACCCGAACTTGATGGGCAGCACGCCGAAGGAGAACCCGGTGCGGTTCGGACCAAGGCGGTCCTGGATGTAGGCGGAGATCTTGCGCTCGAGGTAGATGAGCAGCGTGACGTTCCCGAGGATCACGTGGACCACCACCAGGAGCGTGACGATGCTGACGAAGGTCTGGGCCGAGAGCAGGTACTCCATGGGCCGGGATGGTAGCCGGAGGCGACGGGCGGGGTGGAATCCGCGTGAGAACCCGGCCGCGCTGGCGCGGTACCATCGGGCATGACCACCGCCCCCGGAACCGTTCCCGCGTCCGACGCCGCCGCCGACCCGTTCGGGATGTCGCCCGCCGCCGCGTCGTGCGCGCCGTACCGCGACCTGCTGGCCCACCTCCGCGATGGGGCGGTGCTCGAGTCGGTCCGCTCGCTGCTGTCGTGGGATCAGGAGGTCATCATGCCCCCCGCGGGCGGGGACCTGCGCTCCGACCAGCTCGCGGCGCTGTCGTCGCTGGCCCACGAGAAACTGACCGATCCCAAACTGGCCGACCTGCTCGCGACCTGCGAGGGCGCCGACGCGCTGAAGGGCGACGAAGAGGCCCAGGCCAACCTGCGCGAGATCCGCCGCGAGTACGACCGGGCCGTGCAGGTGCCGTCGAAACTCGTCGCCGAGATGGCCCGGACGTTCAGCAAGTCGATGGACGCGTGGAAGGACGCGCGGGCGAAGTCGGAGTTCTCGCTGTTCGCGCCGTGGCTGGAGAAGGTCATCGACCTGAGCCGCCAGAAGGCCAGGTGCCACGCGGGCGCCTTGGCGAGCGGCTCGGCGCTCTACGACGCGCTGATGGACGACTTCGAGCCCAGGATGACGGCGGAGAAGGTCAGCGCGCTGTTCACGCCCCTGCGCGCACGGCTGGTGCCCCTGATCGACGCGATCCGCGACTCGAACGCCAAACCCAACGACGCCCCGCTGAAGGTCAAGGCGCCGATCGCGCTCCAGAAGGAACTCAACTCCTACGTGGCCGCGAGCGTGGGCTTCGATCTCTCGGGCGGGCGCCTCGACATCTCGACCCATCCTTTCAGCGAGCCCATCGGCCCCGGCGACATCCGCATGACCACGCGGTACCGCGACGAGGGCGTGCCCGAAGCGCTCCTGACCACGCTGCACGAGTCGGGCCACTCGCTCTACGAGCAGAACCTGCCCAAGCGCACCCGATTCGGCCAGCCCCTGGGCATGCACATCTCGCTGGGCATCCACGAGAGCCAGAGCCGCATGTGGGAGAACATGGTCGGCCGCTCGCGCGAGTTCTGGGCGTGGTGCCTGCCCGAGATGAACGCCCGCCTTGGCGGCGCGTACGCGCCGTTCAAGCCCGACGACCTCTTCCGCGCCGTCAACGCGGTCAAGCCCCACTACATCCGCGTCGAGTCCGACGAGTGCACGTACAACCTGCACATCATGCTGCGCTTCGACATCGAGCGCGCCCTCATCGCCGGCGACCTGGCCGTGCGCGACGTGCCCGGCGCGTGGAACGAGCGCATGAAGAAGGACCTGGGGCTCGACATCAAGGAAGACCGCCTGGGCTGCCTGCAGGACGTCCACTGGTCGATGGGCGCCGTCGGGTACTTCCCGACCTACACGCTGGGCAACCTCTTCGCGGCCCAGTTCTGGGAAACGATCAACCGCGACCTGCCCGACCTGCACGCCCAGATCGGGAAGGGCGAGTTCGCGCCGCTCCTCAACTGGACCGCGGAACACATCCACAAGCACGGCCGACGCTACACCGCGCTCGACCTGTGCAAGCGGATCACGGGCAAGCCCCTCGGCTACGAGGCGCTGTGCGACTACCTCGAGCGCAAACTCAAGCCGATCTACGGGATCTGAGCGCCGCGCGGCTCACTCCCGCACCGTCACGCACGTCAGCAGCAGGCGCCCTTCCTCGACCCTGATGCCCTCCACGCGCACGGTCCGCCCGTCCGCGAGATCCACGGTCGACGGCGCCGGCACTTCGCCAGCCAGCGTAGAGGCCGCGAGGATCGCGCCGTCGTCGCTGCGGTACGGCTCGGGCACATAGTCGAGCCCGCGCTCGCGCAGCAGCGCCGCCGGTAGCGGCATGCGCCCGACTCTCAGTCCCGTCGCGGGCGTCCACAGCGCGCCGTCTTCTGTCCGCGGCGAGACGGTCAGCGTCGCCGTGCGCTCCTGCCCGCGCGGCTTGAAGCCCACGAGGATCGCGTCCTCGACGAACGCAACGCGGACCTCGGGCAGTTTCTCCGCGTGGCGCACGCCCTGGTTCGCCAGCCACCTCGGCAGCCGGTCGACGATCCACGCGTTGGCCTCGTCCTGGGTGATCGCGACGGTCCACGGCTCGCCGACGGCCCGGCGCCGGTGCAGCGCGTTGCCCACGCCCCGCTCGACCTCCGCGGCGAGCCGCGGCGCGTCGTTGGGCGCGATGCCGGTCTCCACCCACCAGCGGGGCTGGCTGCCCGCCATCGCGAGCACGATGAGCGCGGCCGCCGTGAACCCGCCCGCGAGGAGCATCAGCCCGCCGAGCACGAACCGCCACGCGCGCACCCCGCCCCGCGCCGAACGCCCGACCCGGCGCACCGCGCGCCCGGGCGCGTCGGTCACCGCGCCGATCGCGACGCCGAACGCCTCGCGCAGCCGGTCCTCGGCCGAGGGATCGCGCCGCGGCGCGAACGGCCGGCGCACCGGCTTCACTTCCACACCGCCCGACGCGGCGCGCACTCGGCTGGATGTCGACTGCTTGGGCACGCTTCGCTCCGGCGCGCGTCGGGACGATCCCGGCGCGACGCGGACGATCGTACCGGCTTCACCCCGGTCATCCGCGGAATCGGCGGACGATCAGCGTGTCGTTCTGCCCGCCGAACCCGAACGAGTTCGACAGGCACACCTCCACCCCGCCGCGCTCACGCTCGTCGCGGTGCTCGTTGGGGATGTAGTCGAGATCGCAGACCGGGTCGGGGTGCCGGAGGTTCACGGTGGGGGGGAGCATCCCGGTGTGGATCGCCTGCACGCAGGCGATGCACTCCACCACGCCCGCCGCCGCGATCAGGTGGCCCATCGACGACTTGATCGAACTCACGGGGATCTTCGGCGCCAGGTCGCCGAACACGCCCTTGATCGCCCGGGTCTCGATGGAGTCGTTTTCCTTCGTGCCCGTGCCGTGCGCCGAGATGTAGTGGATCACGGGTCGCCCGCTGTCGTCGGTTTCGCCGGGCTCGATGCCCGCCTGCTCGAGCGCCTCGCGCATCGCCGCCTGCGCGCCGAGTCCTTCGGGCTGGATGTCGGTGATGCGGAACGCGTCGGCCGAACTGCCGAAGCCCGTCACCTCCGCGAGGGGCGTCCCGCCGCGATTCTTCGCGTGCTCGAGGGTCTCAAGGATCACGATGCCCGCGCCCTCGCCCATGACGAACCCGTCGCGGGTCTGGTCGAAGGGGCGGCTGGCGCCCTGCGGATCGTCCCGGCGCGACGACAGCGCCGTGAGCCGGATGAACCCCGTGATGCCCAGCGGGTGGATCATCGAGTGCGTGCCGCCCGCCATCATCACCTCGGCGTCGCCCCGACGCAGGATCTCGAACGCCTCGCCGATCGCCTGCGTGCTCGCCGCGCACGCGGTCAGGCAGTTGTACGAGGGGCCCATCGCGCCGAACGCATCGGCGAGGTGCGACAGGGGCATGTTGGGCTCCTGCTCGATCTCGCGCACCGCGGTCATCCGCGCATACGCGGTCTTCGCCCACACCGCCGGGTCGCTCGCGCGGGCCTCGTCGTTCCACGAGGTCAGGTTGGCCGCGATGAAGGGATCAAAGTCCAGCGCGCCCTCGCCGGACCCCAGGTAGATGCCCATGCGCGCCCGGTTGAGCGTCGGGAGACCGGCGTACTTCTGCCCGGGAACCGAGACATCGCCCAGCCCGCTCTGCTTCCACGCCTGCGCCGCCGCGGCGAGCGCGAAACGGCTGTTCAGCCCGGCGCCGGCGAACGGCGACGGATCCGCGAAGAACCCGGCGAGGTCAACGTCGGGCGACTGGGCCGCGAAGTTCGTGGTGAACGTCGTCGCGTCGAAACGGCGGATCGGACCGATGCCCGACACCCCGTTCAGGAGTTTCGACCACACGCTCGGGACGTCCGCGCCCAGCGGCGTGACCCACCCCACGCCCGTGATGACCACGCGCTCGCGGTCGCTCAGGCCGACATGACTTCCGGCGTTGCTCACGCGCGAACTTCCTCTGCATCAATGGGCACGGACGCCGACGCGCTCAATCCTCGTCGTCGTCCTCGTACTCGTCGTCATCGTCGCCGTCGTGCTGGTCGCCCTTCATCGCGTTGAGCTTGTCGGGGTTGAGCACGCGGACCAGGCCGTCCTTCAGACGACGCTCGCCGAAGTTGATGATGAGCCCGAGTTCCAGATCCGCCGCCCGCAGTTGCGCGCGCAGCGTGGTGCGGTCCAGCCCGTCGATCTCGCGCGGCTCGTCCATGATCGTCACCGCGAAACGGTCGTTCACGATCAGGTCGAGCGTGAGTTCCCCGACCTTCTTGTCCCGGTAGTTGACCGCGACCTTCGCCTCGCGCGAGTGGTCGATGCCGGCCTCGTCGAGTTCAACGCCAAGCGCGGCGCCGTAGACGTCCTTGGTGAAGCCCGGGCCGAGCGTCTTGTGGACCTCGATCGCGAAACCGATCACGCGCCGGGAGACGTCGGTCAGGGTGGGGTCGAGCGCTTCGAGGGGAACAGCGGGGCGGCGGTTGCTTTGCATGAGTGGGTTGCTCTGAGTCGAAAGACGTTGGGGACGTTGCGGGACAGAAGAAGTCGGCGTGTCATCGGTCGGCGCCCGCCGCGCCGACCCGCCGGGTCGATCGGTCAGGATACACGCCTCAGCACCAGGGCCGCGTTCTGGCCCCCCAGCGCGTTCGTGCACACCAGCACGTTCCGGAGGTTCGCGTCCCGGGACTTCGAGGCGCCCGCGGCCAGGTCCGCCGGGCTCGCGCCCCCGTGACGCCGCGCCGGGAGCGTCTGGGCGTGCACGCACAGCGCGCCCGCCGCCGCCTGCAGGGCGCTCTGCCCGGCCATCGTGTCCCCGATGTTGGGCGTGATCGTCACCAGCGGCACATCCTTCAGCCGCGCGCCGAACACCTGACGCAGGGCCGCGGCCTCCTCGTCATCCAGCCCGCGCACCCCCGCCCCGTGAGGCACGACCGCATCAATATCCGCCGCCGCGACGCCCGCGTCCTCGATGGCACGCTCGATCGCCGCGACCAGCCCTTGCGCCCGGTCCGCCGCGTCGCCCGACCGGGGCGAATGCCCCGCGCCGAACCCCGCGAGTTCCGCGTAGACCTTCGCCCCGCGCCGCTCGGCGCTGTCCTTGCCCTCCGCGAGCAGGATCGCCCCGCCCTCGGCCAGCAACTGACCCGTCGCGCCCTCGTCGAACGGCCGCGTGAACGCCAGGGGATCGGCTTCGTCGCCCGTGTGCGCCAGCCGCCCCGCGAGGTCCATCCGCAGGAACCCCATGTAGTTCAGTTTGCTCTCGGCCCCGCCGGTGAAGCACACGTCCGCGTCGCCGCGCTCGATGACGCGCATCGACTCACCGATCGACAGCAGCCCGCTCGACTCCGCGCACGTGATCGTGTTCGACGGCCCCTGCGCGTCGTGCAGGATCGTCACGTGACACGCCAGCATGTTGGGCAGGTACTTCAGCATCCACAGCGGGCCGAGGTTGTTGATCGCGCCCTCGCCCCACGCGTGCAGATCCAGCCGCTCGGGGTGCGTCGCGTCCCGGGCCGTCGCCAGCGCCTGGGTCAGTTCGTCGGTTTCCGCGGCAATCAGCCCCGCCCCGATGTGGCACCCCAGCCGGTTGGTCGGCAGCGTCGGATCCTTCCCCGCGTCGCCGTTCTCGATCGTCGCCTTCGTGACCAGCCGGCCGTCCTTCACCGCCAGACTGGCCGCGGCCACGGCGATCTCGGTGTCGCGGGCCATCACCTTGACGGCCTTCCGGTAGGACTTGGGCACCAGATCACGGACGCTCAACCCGGGGATTTCCCCGGCAAGCCGGCTCGGAAACCCGCTCGGATCGAACCGCTCAAGGCGTTTCAACGCCGTCGAGCCCGAAAGCAGGCCATCCCAGAGCGCATCGACGCCCAAGCCGAAGGGGCTCACCACGCCAAGACCGGTAATGACGACACGCCGCCGCATGGGTCCGGGAGTGTAGCGGCCTCCGCCCGAGGCCAAGCGGACGACGCCGCTCCCACGGCCCGAGAACCCAAGCCCCGTGGCTTTCCCAGTTTTCCCCGCTCGACGCAAACAAACTTCCCAAAGTCTTGGTCACCCGCGCTCATGGAGTACGCTTATCAAGGTAGAGGGTCGCGCCCCCATACAGGGGGACGTGATCAAGGGAGAGAGACCGCGCCATGCGCACACCCAGCGTCATCCTTCTCGCGACGTCCGCCGCGGCTGTCTCGTGCGCCGCGAGCGCCGGCAGCGTCGCCTACAGCAACTTCGGCGACTTCGCGGCAAGCCCGGGCAACCTCGCGCAGGCCAGCGCCGTCACCGCGGGCAACACGCCGATGGTCGTGCCCTTCCTCTCCAACACCGCCAGCATGCGCATCGTCCTCGACGCCGCCGCCGACGTCAGCAGCGTCCGCGTGCTGACGCCGACGCTCTTCGTCGACCGCGCGCTCCACGACATGCCGCAGGTCAACCTCGGCGCCGACCCTTCGGGCGACATCGACCCCCGCGACGTGCCCTCGACCGCGGGCGATCCCTCGTCGCTCGCGCCGCTCCGCGTGTCGATCTACGCCTCCGCCGCCGACGTCCAGTCGCGCACCACCTTCGCCAGCATGGACTTCGGCGCAGGCGACTACGACTTCTCCCTCTGGTCCGCCAACGACTCTTTCTACGAGGTCGCCTTCGACCTCGGCGGCGCCATGAACCTCACCGCGGGCGAATGGTTCATCGAGGTCGCCCAGATCGATCCCGTCGCCACCCAGTTCTTCCTGGCGGTCGGTTCGGGCGACGGCCTGCACCGCTTCGACCCCGACACCATGAACCTCATGAACTCCAGCCTCCAGTTCGCCCTCGAACTGGGCGACGGCGTCGTCATCCCGCTCCCCGCGAGCGGCGCGCTCGCCATCATGGGCCTCTCGGCCGTGGCCGCCCGCCGCCGACGCTGAACGATCCGCCCGCATCGACCTCCCCGCCGCTCCCCACCCGGGAGCGGTTTTCGTTTCCGCCTACACTCGACTCCATGGCATCCCCCGAGATCGTGTCGAAGCGTCTGATCGTCGGCCTCGAGGTGCACGTCGAACTCGCGACGCGCACCAAGATGTTCACCCGCGCGCCCAACCCCGCCTACGCGGGCCACTTCGACGCCGAGCCCAACACCCTGATCGACCCCGTCGTCCTCGGCCTGCCCGGCGCGCTCCCCGTGCTCAACAAGGCCGCCCTCGACATGTCGATGGCCGTCGGCTTCGCGCTCGGCTGCTCCATCGCTGAGTTCACGAAGTGGGACCGCAAGAACTACTACTACCCCGACCTGCCCAAGGGCTACCAGATCAGCCAGTACGACCTGCCCATCTGCTTCGACGGCGCCGTCGACCTGCCCATCGGCGAGGACGACAACGGCGAGCCCGTCACCAAGCGCATCGGCATCATCCGCGCCCACCTCGAAGAAGACGCCGGCAAGTCGCTCCACGAAGCGCCGGGCGGAGGCGCCATCGACTTCTCCATCGTCGACTTCAACCGCGCCGGCGCGCCGCTCCTCGAGATCGTCACCCAGCCCGACTTCCACGACGCCGACGAGGTCGTCCGCTTCGCCCAACTCCTGCGCAACATCTGCCGCTGGCTCGGCGTCTCCGAGGGCGACATGCAGAAGGGCCACATGCGCTTCGAGCCCAACATCAACACCGTGCTCGAACTCTCCGACGGCCACCTCATCAAAACCCCCATCGTCGAAATCAAGAACCTCAACTCGTTCCGCGCCGTCAAGGCCGCCATCGAGCACGAGTTCAACGAGCAGCCCAAGCGCTGGCAGAAGGACGGCCGCGTCATGGGCCCCGGCGCCAAGCGCACCCGCGGGTGGGACGACGCCCGCCTCGTCACCGTCGAGCAGCGCGAGAAAGAAGACGCGCACGAGTACCGCTACTTCCCCGAGCCCGACCTGCTCCCCGTCGTCATCGACGAGGAATGGCGCGAGCGCGTCCGCGCCACCATGCCCGAACTCCCGCACGTGCGCGAGGAACGCCACCGCCGCGACTTCAACCTCGGCGCGAAAGAGGCCGCGGCCCTGAACGCCGACCGCGCCGCGAGCGAGTTCTTCGAGTCCTGCGTGCGCACGCTCGCCGAGAAGGGCCACGACCGCGAGCAGGGCGGGCGCCGCATCGCCAACCTGCTGCTCCAGTCTGGCGCCAAGCGCGCCAACGAGCAGGGCGTGCTCTTCTCCGACCTGGGCATCACGCCCGACCAGGTCGTGGGCATCGTGCTGCTGCGCGAGGAGAACAAGATCAACTCGTCCGCCGCCGACGAACTCTTCGGCATCCTCTGCGATTCCAACAACGACGAGACCCCCGAAGCCGCCGCCGGGCGCCACGGCCTGCTCCAGATCCGCGACGAATCGCAGATGGACGCGTGGTGCGACGCCGCCATCGCCGCGAACCCCAAGAGCGTCGAGGACTACCGCGGCGGCAAGCAGGCGGCCATCGGCGCGCTCGTGGGCGCGGTCATGAAGGCCAGCAAGGGCCAGGCCGACCCCAAGGCCGCACGCGAGATCCTCGCGAAGAAGTTGTCGTAACCGCGATCAGTGGACTTTCGCAGCATCATCAGGGTGCCGTGGCGCATGCCGAAGGCAGGCGCCACGCGCCGGAGTTGCAGCACGCGCGGCCGAACCTGATCATGACCCGGTGGCGACTCTTCCACGGCGACATCTCAGGCGCTTCGAGCACCCGAACCACGCGCGGTTCCTGACGTTCTCATGTTTCAAACGACTCCCGCTGTTCCAGAACGACTCCATCAAGGATGTCTTCGTCGAGCGGCTGATGCGCGTGTCCGAACAGAACAACGCCGAGCTCCACGCCTGGGTCGTAATGCCAAACCACGTTCACCTACTGCTCCGACCGAATCTCGCGACAACGACCGTTCCTCAGTTCCTGTCTCGACTCAAGCGACCATTCGCACAGACTGTTCTCTCGCGTTGGCAACACCTCGACGCGCCGGTCCTCGATCGCCTGATCGACTCCCGGGGCCAACGCCGATTCTGGCAGCGCGGAGGTGGATACGACCGCAACATCTTCTCGAACGAGGAATTGATCGAGAAGATCGAGTACATCGAGAACAACCCCGTGCGCGCCGGATTGGCTCGAACTCCATCAGCATACATGTGGTCTTCCGCCTCGCGACGTGGCGCCCGCTAGCGCGTGCACCACGGCACCCTCAGTAAGAAGTTCGAGTTCCAGGCCTCTACTCACACACGTCCCCGAACGTGCTGAGGATCTCGTTCAGGTCGGCGAAGTTCACGATCCCGTCGAGGTTCACGTCGGCCGCGAGACCGCCGACGCCGGACATCGCGCCGAAGTCGCTCAGCGCGCCGTTCAGGTCCGCGAAGTTCACCACGCGGTCGCCGTTGGTGTCGGTCGGGCAGGCGCTCACGACCTCGGCCGTCGCCGACGCAGAAGGCCCCGTCCCGCCGCGCCCGTCCGAAGGCGTCACCGTGCAGCGCACCGTGTCGCCCGCGTTGGCGACGCCCGCCGCGAGCGCGTCGGAGTGCGCCGCGGACGTCACGCGCCGCACCTCAACGTCGTTCACCTCCCACACGTACTCGTAGCGAACGACGTCGTAATCCGGGTCATCGTTCACGAGATCGACGTCGATCTCGCAGAGGATCACCTCGTCTTCCCACGGCGACCGCATCGACAGCGCGCCCGCGGGAACCAGCGACGCGGCCACGCCGCTCGGATCACGGTTGATGGCCGGAGCGCCGGTGCTCGTCACCTCGAACTCGAGCACGACGGGCGCGCCGCCGTTGAGCGTGAGCTCGGCCCGCGCTGTTCCCGTCTGGCCGAGCATGATCGACGTCGGACGCGACCACCACCACCAGGACCAGTTGTACGCCGGGTTGTTGAACACGCCGGCGCCGTTGGACGCGATCGACCCGTCGGGGCGGTACACCCGCAGTTGCCAGGTGCTCCCGGCTGGCAGACGGTTCGCCATGATCCACAGCGTGAACTGGGCGTCGCCATGCTCGATCTGCCCTGTGCGCGGGAGCATCCACGGCGGGCCGGGGTGCGGCGCAAGCCCCTGGTCGGTGATCCCCGCGTCGAACACGGTGAGCGCCGAACTCGTCGGCGCCTGGTGGGTCCACAGACTCGCGCCGGAGCGGCAGGCCCCCGCGCTCGGCTCCATCACCGATCCGAACTGACGCACCTCGAAGTGGATGTGCGGGTACGTGCTGACGCCGCTGCTCGCGGTGAGCCCGATCTGCTGCCCGGCGCGCACCTGCTCGCCGTTCACGACGCTCACGCTGCCGTTCTTGAGATGGAACGAGTAACTCACCACGCCGTCGCTGTGGGAGATCACCACGAAGTTCGCCGGCTGCCCGTTCCACGACGTGTTCATGTCGGGGTTGCCGTCCGCCGTCGCGATCACCATGCCGTCGAGCGCCGCGTAGACCGGCACGCCGACCTCCTGCTCCGCGAACGAACGCACGACGACATCGTGCCCGCCGTGCCCGTTGTAGGTCACACCGCCGCAATCCCAGTCGAGGATGCCCGCGCCCGGGTCGAGATCGACGTAGTTCGTCACGATCAGATCACGGTGCAGCCGCCCGGCCTGGGGGAAGAACGGCATCCTCGGGAACGTGGCATTCCCGCGAGGCCCCTCCGTTTCGCTCGCGAGGCGCTGCGCAACCAGCCGGTCGAGCGCGGCGCGCTCAGCCGGGAGCAGGCAGTCGTGGGCAAGAACGCCATCGGGTTCGAGACGCAGTTCGCCGCCCCCGAATCCCGAGGCGCCGGCGTGCGCGATCGAGGACGCCCCGGTCAGGAGGCACGAAAGGACAAGCAGTGCGCGCATGGGTGGACTCCTGCGTATCAGGATTCGCGATGCGCACATATTGTGCAGCGGAACACCGCGCGCAGCGCCCACTTCATGCAAAACACACCGAAACCCCGGCGCGGCAGCGCGGGCTCGCGGGCGCCGTCACTCCTTCGCCAGCATCCCGATCGCGCGCTCCACGACCTCCACCATCGCGGCCTGGTCGAAGTTCCGCACCGTATCGTTCGCGAACACAGACAGCGCGAACCGCTCCCCGTCCTCGCGCAGCAGCCAGTACGTCATGTTCATCACGCCCGGCTCGCTGCCGCCCTTGTAGGCGAACCCGGGCCACACCTCGCGGTCCAGCGGAACCCCGGGGTTGATCGACATCGCGCCCAGCACCGGCTCCATCGACTCGTCCGACGAGCCCAGCGCCGCGAGGTCCGCGATCGTCGCGCACAGTTCCTCCGCGCTCGCGAACCACTCCAGCGTGTCGATCATCCGCGGCGCCAGCCACAGCGACGCGAGCGCCAGGTTGGGCTGCACCTCGGGCGTCTCGTGCTCGAGGATCGCGCGCCGCTCGTCCGCGTCGCCCGCGACGTACCGCTCGGCGAGCGACATGTCGGTGGAGAGTTTGAGCGCGAACAGGTCGCGCGTCGTCAGGAACGGGATGTTCCGCTCCGGCTCGCCGCACCAGCGCGCCATCGCTTCTTCCACGTTCTCGCGCCCCACGACGTGGATCAGGTGATCGGTCGCGGTGTTGTCGCTGATCGAGATCATCTGGTTCGCGTAGTGCGCGAGCGAATGCTCCGTGCCCGCGGGCTCGTTCTGCATCGTGCCGCCGGGAAGACTCTTCCAGTCCTCGCGCACCGCCAGCGTGTCGTCGAACTTCAGCCGGCCCGCCTTCACCTCGTCCGCGAGCGCCGCCAGCACCCACAGTTTGAACGCCGAGCCCGTCGCCAGCGGCGTGCGCTCGTTGAGCATGTGGATCGGCTGCAGCGACCCGCTCTCCCGCACGCGGTACGCCCCGATCGCCACGTGCGACGCGATCGCCTCCAGCGATTCGTCGATCGCGTCCCACGTCTCGCCTTCCTTCGCGCGCCGCGGCAGCGGGCGGAACAGGAACCCGGTGATCTTGTGGGGCGCCTCCGCTTCCGTCGCGATGCTCAGGGCCAGCGGCTGATCGAGTTTCGCCGAGTAGATCGTCGCCACCAGTTCCGCGGGCGACGCCTCGTCGATCGATTCCAGCGCCAGCGAGCCCACCTGCATCCGCAGGCCCTTCATGCTCGCGACCATCTGCGCCGCGGGAGCCTGCTGGAGGAACGCCGCCGAGAACCGTGCCTCGATGTCCTCGACGCTGGGCGGGTTCGTCTCGCGCAGTGCGCCAAGAAACCACGACAGGTGCTTGCCCGCCGGGGTTTCGGGGATCACAACCTCGCGGAGTTCGGTCTCGACCTCCGGGCTCGCCCGCGCCGTGTCGGCGACACAGACGCCGAATACCAAGCCGAGGACGAACGGCAGAACAACGCGCGTCCAGCCGAACTTCGAGCCGCGCCGCGCGCGGCCAACGCCGTGGTCAGTCTTCATCATGGTTCCTCCGTCACGCGTGCCGCGCGTGCGCCGGCAGCGTACCAAGCAGAAGCCGCCCAGGGCCGTGCGTGAACCCTGAGCGGCAAGCGGAAGCCGATGATTCGTTGCGTCGCCGAGAGAGGAGGTTCGCCGAGCGTGTGCCGGGTGCTCCCGGCGGCTTCCTTGGTTGGGTTCGATCCGTCGTTGCGCGGATCCCGGAGGGTTCCGAAAGCCCGCGACGCGGATTCAACCGGGCCGCGGGCGGGAGGTTTCAAGCGTTTTCCGAGAGGATGCTCGGGTTCGGAGAGAGACGGGTCAGTTGATCACGACCGGACGCGCGGCCAGGGGCTTCCCGGCGCCGGGGCGGTCGCTTTCGTTCTCGCACTCGTCGGCCTTGGGGGCGCCGGGCGTGATGTAGAGCACGTCCGGGGTGGCCTTCTGCACGGCGGGCGCGTCGAGGCCGTCCAGCGCCTCGCGCAGCGCGGCGCGGCTGCGCAGTTCGTTGTCGAGGTCGACCTTCGCGCGGTCCTCGTAGTTCTCACGCGACGCACCAGTGGCCAGCGCCTGCATGCGCGCTTCCTGCTTCGAGCGGATGTCGCTCAGGCGGCCCTTCACCTGGTCGAGCGACGCGGCCTCGTAGCGGGTGTGCTTGTCGATCGTCTCCTGACGGTCCTCGAGGATGTCGAGCAGACGCTCGTTGCGGGCCACCGCGTCGACCTGACGGTCGAGTTGGAAGAGTTGCGTCTGGAACTCGGCCTGCTCACGCTCCAGCGTCGCGAGGATCTCGCCAAGGCGCTCCTCCTGCTGGTGCATGTACGCGAGGTCGCGCTCGGCCTCGGACATCCGCGCCGCGTAGGCGTCGCGGGTCTGCAGCACCTGGTTCGCCTTGCGGTACGCGGCCTGCGTGTCCATCACGCTGCCGTTGTACGACACGCGCACCGTGCGGCCCTGGCCCTGCGCGTCTTCGGCGCGGGCCAGCATGTCGCGAAGGTCGTGCAGGTCGGCCTCGGCGAGTTCGACCACGCGGCCGGCGATCGCCATGTCGCGCTCCACCTGCTGGGTGTGGTTGCGCAGTTCCGCGAGGTCGCTCCGCACGTCGGCGATGCGCTCGGGGTACTGCTCGGCCAGTTTGCGGAGTTGCGCCCGCAGCGCGACCGGGTCCAGGATGTGGTCGTCGATATGACTGTTGATGCTGCCGCGAACCTGCGAGAGGGCGGCGCCGACGCGGTCGGGCCCGGCGATGAGCAGGGCCGCCCCGCCGGCCAAACCGGCGATCACGCCGAATCGCATGACGGGCTTGAGAATGCAGACCATGGGGTTTCTCCTGCCACGTTTCGCCGTGGCCGCTTCAGACGTCTCCCGGCTTCGCCCGCCGACCCCACCGTGGGTCAGCCGTGAACAGACGGGCGGGCGGCCCCTCGGGAAGTCCGGGGCGCCGGGGATGGGTTCCGCGAGGTGATTCGGCAGCCCCCTCCGAGGATTTCGCGCGGATTTCGCGGAACGTCCGGGAAGCCCGCGGAAACGCCCGCGATCCGGGAAAAAGAACCCCGCGACCCCAGCGCCGGTATCCTTTCGGGTGCTCAGGGCGGTGATCCGGACCGGTCAGACCCTGCCGACCCGGCTCCCGGCGGTGAAACTCCCCTCACCGCGCCCCCAACCACGCCCCTGGGAGTTTGCGGGCGCCCCGACGCGCGGCATCCTCATTGCACACGCCGCACAGGGGCGCCGCCGCTCAAGGAACAGGGAACCGCGATGCTCAACCAGATGACCACCACCTTCGTCGCCCGGCTCCGCGCCCGCGATGAATCCGCGTGGTACGAACTCTGGGAGATCTTCGGCCCGGTCCTCCGCGCCCAACTCAACAAGTGGGGGGGAGGCCGCATCGGCTCCCAGACCGTGCGCGATCTCTCCCAGGAAACCCTCGCCGCCCTCTCCGACTCCATCGACCGCTACGACCCCTCACGCGGCGCCCGATTCTCCACATGGCTGCTCTCCATCGCCAAGCACACGCTGGGCGACGAGATCGACCGCCGCATGGCCCAGAAGCGCGGGCGCGGCCGGCGCGCCGCCTCGCTCGAAGAGGGATGGATGGGGGGCTCCGACGACGGATCCGCCCGCCCCGACGCCCAGTACGAGGCCATGGTCTTCCGCGCCAAGGTCGAGGCGGCCATCCGCATGGTCCAGAAGGACGCGGACTACATGGACTTCCAGATCTACCGCATGCGCGTGCTCGACGGCGTGGAGGGCAAGGAAGTGGCCGTCCAACTCGGCGTCTCCGAGCCCACCGTCAGCCGACGCCTCGCCAAGGTCCGCACGCTGCTGCGCGACCGGATGCGCGACGTGATCGCCACCTATTCCTTCACCGACGACGAGATGCACGAGCCCGAACGCTTCGGCCTCGAACTCAACCCAACGAAATCGGACGACGCGCTTTTCGATGAAGCGGTCGCGGAGATCTACCTCAGGCAGATGGAACTCCGCCGGCAGGATCAGGCGGCGTCGCTGGAGTGACGCGGCGCGGGCGGCGACGGGCGGTGGGCCCGATCGGCCTCTTCCCTGTCGATTCGGAGCAACTCCCGGCTGATCACTACGCCGGATGACCGCCCTCGACGGTTCTCGACGGAGCACGACCCATGGGTCCAATCGCCGCAATCCTGTTCGCGACTTTCGGCCTGATCCTCGTGATCGTCGTCGCCGTCTACGTCCTCGTCCCGCTCGTCAAGGGCATCGGCTGGCTCGTCAAGCACGTCTTCGCTTTCATCGGCGGGATGATCGGCTCGCTGCTCCGCGTGGTCGGCGGCGTCATCACCTCGCTGGTGTTCATCCCGCTCATCCTCCTCAACGTCATCATCGGGCGCTGGTCGGCCGCCGGGCACTTCGGCAAGGGCCTACAAGACGAACTCCGCGCCATCGGCGCGAACGTCTACCGCTTCTTCATCGGGCACCCCGCGCGGTTCCTGATGCTCACGCCGCTGGTCGATGGCCTGGAGCGCCGTGTGCCCCAGGCCGTGGCCCACGCGCCCACGCGTGACAAACCGCGCAAGCGCGCCGGCCAGTTCGAGGGCTACGAGATCGTCGGCTCGCTGAAGGGCGGCGGCTCGGGCGGGCGGCTGTACATCGCCAAGCCCGACGAGAAGAAGCGCGCCCAGTTCGCGCGCCGCGGCTTCGACGCCGAGACCGTCGTCATCAAGACCTTCTCGCTGGCCGACGGCTCCTCGCTGCCGCAGATCGTCCGCGAGAGCCGCGCGCTCGACGCCGCGAAGAAACTCGGCCTCGTGCTCGAGCACGAACTCACCGACCGGCGCTTCCACTACGTCATGCGCTACGTGCCGGGCGACACGCTGAGCGTCGTCACCCAGCGCCTGCACGACCGCGCCGGCCCCCAGGGCCTGCGCACCGTCGAACTCCGCGACGCGCTCACCTACGCTTGCGACCTCACCGCCGCGCTCGACCAGTACCACCGCGGCGGGCTGTGGCACAAGGACGTCAAGCCCGACAACATCATCGTGCACGACGGCCGCGCCCACCTCGTCGACTTCGGGCTCGTCACGCCCCTGCGCAGCGCGATGACCCTCACCACCCACGGCACCGAGTACTTCCGCGACCCGGAGATGGTCCGCCTCGCGCTCAAGGGCGTGAAGGTCCACGAGGTCAACGGCGCCAAGTTCGACATCTTCGGCGCCGGCGCGGTGCTCTACTCCGTGCTCGAGAACTCGTTCCCGGCGCACGGCGTGCTGTCGCAGGTCAGCAAGAAGTGCCCCGACTCGCTCAAGTGGATCGTCCGCCGCGCGATGGCCGACTACCAGAACCGCTACGACACCCCCGGGCAGATGCTCGCGGACCTCGAGTACGTCCGCGAGGCCGCCGACCCGTTCGCCGTGCGCGTCGCGGACCTCCCGAGCATGCGCGGCGGCGCGGCGCCCGACCTCGCCGAGGAAGCCGTCATCGCGGACGACTTCGGCGCGCCCCCGGCCGCCTCCGCGCATCAGCCCGCGCAGGCGACCCCCGCGTCGTACACGCCCGCCGCCGAGGCCCGCGCCGGCTCCCCCGTTCCGCCCGCCGAGGGCGCGCCCGGCAAGACCTCGCGCCCGAACATCGTGGTCACCAACTGGTGGCGCGGCGGGTTCCGCGTCGACAACGGCGGCGCCAAGCCCGCGAAGACGCCGTTCGAGCGCGCCGCGCGCAAGGCCGAATCCTTCGTGCACTCCAAGCAGCGCGCCAAGGGCGGCTTCGCCGCGCCCACCGGCCGCTCCGCCGCCGAACAACTCGCCCGCGCACGCGCACGCGCCAAGGCCGCGCAGCAGCGCGCCCACGCCCGCCGCAAGGGTCACGACGACTGGAAGGTCTACGGCGCCCAGATCAACACCGGCGTCGGCGTCGCGGTGCTCATCTTCCTGGGCGGAGTGCTGTTGCTCGGCGGCGCGATCGTCGCCAAGATCTCGAGCGAGAAATCGCGCGTGCGCACCACCGTCTCGAGCAGCGCCGACAGCGCCGTGCAGGTCCAGATCGCCGGCGGCGCGGACACCATCGACCTCGGCGACGGCCAGACCGTCACCATCGACAACGAGACCGCCCGCGCCATCGGCAAGGCGTTCTCCAACATGAAGTTCGACGTCGAGGGCGACCTCTCGAAAATCGGCGAACAGGTCCGCGACATCGTCCGCCAGGTCTCCACCGCCGCGGCCGAGGCGGCGCGCGAAGAGGCCCGCGCCGAAGCGTTCCGCGAGCACGAGTCGCGCACGATTGAGCACCGCGACATCCGCGTCGACGCGCCGGCGCCGCTCCCGCCCGGCTCGCGCCTCGTCTCCACGGGCGAGAACCCCGACGCCCCCGACGCCCCCGAGGCGCCCGCGACGCCGGTCAACCCCGCGCTCGTCTTCGCCGGGCCGTGGATCGTCCTCGACGACGCGCCCCTCAAAGGCGACGCCCGCGACGCCGCCGACCGTGTTCTTACGAATCTCGAAGCCGCGGGCGTCCCCCTGATCACCGCGAAGTCGGCGCTCGAGGAATCGGACCTCGAGGCCCTCGCCTCCGCCCGCGCGGCCGCGGGCGCCACCACCGCCGACGACGCCGAGGCTTCCAAACGCCTCCTGCGCTGGCTGAGCGAGCGCCCGGGCGACACGATGGGCGTCCTCCGCCTGTCCCGAGGCGACCGCGAGGACCAGGTCCTCACCGTCGTTGTGAGCACCGTGGACGACCTTGCCCAGGCGATGCGCTCGGCGATCCAGGCCGCCGCCCGCGACGATCTCGCAGGGTTGACCCTCCCGCCCGAGGCCCTGCGCAGCCGCCGCCGCTGACCGGCGCCGCGACGCCGGCCTCCCTGCCGACCTACCCTCTCCCCCGCGGCGAATCTTCGTGTGGCCGCACCACTTCGAGACGGGTACCGAGACTGGGAGAGGTCAACCGTGACGCAGGTCAAAGCGACGAACGTTCACTGGCACGAGGGCAACATCACCCGCGAGGAGCGCTGGAAGGCCCTCGGCGTGAAGGGCGCAACCCTCTGGTTCACCGGCCTTTCCGCGTCGGGCAAGAGCACCATCGCCGTCGCCCTCGAGCAGGTCCTCGTTCAGATGGGCCAGCCGGCCTACCGCCTCGACGGCGACAACATCCGCATGGGCCTCAACAAGAACCTCGGATTCTCCGCCGAGGACCGCGCCGAGAACATCCGCCGCATCGGCGAGGTCGCCAAGCTCTTCGCCGATTCCGGCACGCTCGCGCTGACCTCGTTCATCAGCCCCTACCGCGCCGACCGCGATATGTGCCGCGAACTGCACAAGAAGGACAACCTCGACTTCATCGAGGTCTTCGTCGACACCCCCATCGAACTCTGCGAGAAGCGCGACCCCAAGGGCCTCTACAAGAAGGCCCGCGCGGGCGAGATCAAGGGCTTCACCGGCATCGACGACCCCTACGAGGCGCCCGAGAAGCCCGAACTCGTGCTCACGCCGGAAACCATGTCCGTGCAGAACTCCGTCGACGCCTGCGTCGAGATGCTCAAGAAGCGCGGACTCCTGAAGTGAGCGCACCCGATCTGCTGCCTCTCCTCACCGCCGCGCGCGAGGCCGTCGCCAAGGCGTCGGTGGTCTGCCGCGCCGTCCAGCGCGACCTGAGCGCGATCCGCTCGATCACCAAGGACGACAAGAGCCCCGTCAC
>JBQLZI010000002.1:0-30973 GCA_052168195.1 Phycisphaerales bacterium | reverse complement strand
CCCCGAACATCTCCTCGAAGATGTCGCCGATGTCCTGCTGATTGAACGGGTCGCTCGAGGGCGATCCGCCCACGTTGGTCCATGTGTACGTCTGCCCGCGCGGTCCGCGTGAGGCGCCGGGCCATCCTCCAGCGCCGGCGCCCGCGGGCGAACCTCCCGTCGCAACGTACGCGTCGTGCCCGACCCGGTCGTAGACCGCCCGCTTCTCGTCGTCCGAGAGCGTGTCGTACGCCTCCTGCACGCGCGCGAACCGCTCGGCCGCGTCCGGCGCCTTGTTCACGTCCGGGTGGAGTTCCCGCGCCAGACGGCGGTGCGCCTTGCGGATCTCGTCCTTCGTCGCGGACCGGCTCACGCCCAGAATGGAGTAGTAATCGCTGCTCGCCATGCGTCACCAAAGGGTACGCGCCACCGCCCCGGCGGACGCGAACGCCTCCGGCACTCCCCGCAGATCCAGCACGAGGCGCTTGGCAGGAGTAGCGGCGGCGACCGTCATCGCGTACGCCCGCCAGTCGAGCCGCCCGCGCGCTCCCGTCATGCTCGGCGCGATCCGCGAGACCGTGTCGGCGTCGGACCACCGGGCAACACGGACGTGCGCACCGTGCTTGCCCGTGAGCCCGACGGGGTCCGCGTCGCGGAGCAGGAGCGACGCGGGATCGATTCCGACTCCGAGCAGGTCGCTCTCCCCGCACGCCCCTAAGGGCAGCGCGTGATCAACCAGCGTTGCGCCCGCCTTGTCCGCACGCGCGAGCAATCCCGAGAGCACCCCGTCAAGCAACGCCGACCGATCGCCCTCAAGGCCTCGCGGCAGCGCAACCGACACGAGCGACGAACCGGCGCCGACCCCCCGCGCGAGATCGGCGGCGAGTTCGAGCGCCTCCCCCACTGCAACGGCGGCGCGGTCGGCGTGCGCCGGGTCCGCAAAGTGCGAGGGTGGGATCCACAGGTCGAGCCCTGCGAACGCGACCTCCATCCGGCGCAGCGCCGCCGCAAGATCGCGCCGCGCGGACCTGTCGAGTTCGCGCGGCCGCAGACCGTGCGCCGCGGCGTCAAGAATGACGGCTCGATACCCAAGCCGGGCAACCGCGTCGATCGGCGCGCGAGGCCCTGCGCCCGCGAACGCGGCGTCTTCGCGCAGGCCCGCCAGCGCGATCGCGAACGGCGCAAGGTCAGAGAGCGGGTTGAGCCCGGGCGGCATCGGCATACCGAGGGTTGTAGGCCGGCTTCCCGGCTGGATTCCTACCATCCCGCGTGATCACGGAACTCTCCGGCCATTCTCCCCGCCTTCGCTGGGCCGCCCTGCTCGATCGCCTCTCGGTGGCGTCGTACGCGGTGCTCGCCGGCGCGCTGGGCATGACCGGCGCCGCCGCCGCGATCGCCTTCCCCACGATGCGCGACCTGGCCCCCTCGCTGGGCGCGTACCCGATGTACCCGGGCACGCACTGGACGCTGGCCGCGGGCGAGGTGATGCGCCGCGTGTTCACGGTCTCCGACATCGTCATGCTCGTCGCGGGCGTTCTGGGCGGCGTGGCCATCACCGTCGCCTTCGCGCTGCGGCGCGGCGCCGAGCGCGCCACCATCTGGCAGTGGGCCCGCGTGCTGCTCGCGGTCGCCATCATCGGGATCATCGCCTACCAGGCGTTGCTGCTGCGGCCCGCGATGAACGACGAACTGCACGCCCACCTTGCAGCCGCCGCGATTGGCGACGCCGCGACCGCGGACTTCCACCGCGAGAACTTCAGCGCGATGCACCCCACCGCGAGCCGCACGCTGGGCACGACGTTCGCGCTCTCCCTCGCCGCGTGCCTGCTTGGGGTGTGGAGCCGCCGCGATGGCTAGTCAGGCGCTGACGCCGGACAACCCGAGGGGGCTCCGCGACATCCCGTTCGCGCTGCCGGATGTGACCACGGGCGAGAAACGCCGCGCGCGGAACATCCTCGCGCGGCTGCGCGACCGCTACCCCGACGCGCACTGCGAACTCAACTATTCCTCGCCGCACGAACTGCTTGTCGCGACCATCCTCAGTGCGCAGTGCACCGACGTGATGGTGAACAAGGCGACGCCCGCATTGTTTGAGCGTTTCCCGACCCCGGCCGCCTACGCCGACTCGTCACCCGAGGAGATCGAGCCCTACGTCAGGTCGCTGGGGTTCTTCCGCAACAAGGCCAGAGCCGTGCACGAGTCGATGCGCGACGTCGAGCACGAGCACGGCGGGAACGTCCCCAAGACCATGGACGAACTGCTCGCCCTCCGCGGCGTGGCGCGCAAGACGGCCAACGTCGTGCTCGGCAACGCCTTCGACATCAACGTCGGCGTCGTCGTCGACACCCACGTGCAGCGGCTCTCGCAGCGATTCGGGCTCGTGCCCGAGGGAGCGACCGTCCAGCAGATCGAGCGCCGCCTGATGGCCCTCTTCCCGCGTGAGTCCTGGACCGACCTGTCCCACCTGCTGATCTTCCACGGCCGCCGGGTCTGCAAGGCGCGCGGCGGGACGTGCGCCGAAGATTCCATCTGCCGCGCGTACTGCTCGAACGCCGCGGCGCAGCGTGCGAAAGCGAAGTGACCATGCCCAGAATCGACCAACTCCTCGCCCTGCATCGCGGCGACCCCGACGACGCTGACGTGCTCTACATGCTCGCGCAGGAACACGCCAAGCAGGACGAGCACGACGCGGCGATCGTCTGGTACGACAAGTGCATCGCCGTGGACGCGACGTACTCGTACGCCTATTTCCACAAGGCGCGCTCGCTCGAATCGCTCGGCCGGCTCGGACCCGCGCGCGAGACACTCATCGTCGGGCTCAAAGTTTCCGCCGACGCCCACGACGCCAAGGCCCACGGCGAGATCGCCGGGTATCTCGAGTCGCTCGGCGCGTGAGCCCGAAAAAGCCGAGGCCGAAGGACGAGCGCGCCGCCTTCGACGCGGCCTCGAAGATCCTTGCGCGCGGGCCCTTCGGCGCCGAGGGGCTCATCGCCAAACTCGTCAGCCGGGGCTTCGACGAGCCCGTCGCGCGGGCCGGCGTCGAGCACCTGGCCGAACTCGGATTGCTCCGCGAGGACGCCTCAGCCGAAGCCATCGTGCACGCGACCAGGCGTGACCTTCCCGCGGGCGAAGCGCTGCTCAGGGCCAGACTCGAGCAGCGCGGCGTCGACCCTCTCGCCGCAGAGGAGGCCCTGCACGACGCGACCGCGTCAACCGATGACGCCGCCGAAGCCCTGCAACTTGCCAAGAACGCGGCCCGGCGGCTTCCAGCGCGTCTGGATGACGCCTCCAAGGCCCGGCGCCTGCTCGGACTGCTCGCCCGGCGCGGCTTCAGCGAAGATCACGCGGTGGACGCCGTCCGCGCCGTCATCCCTCGCGCTTTCGAGGGATTTGACGAGCCCTGACGGGCTACCCTCGTCGTTCGCTTTGTTCGCCCAGGAGTTCCCGATGCTCGACGCCGACAAATCATCCCTCGACGACCGCGGCCTGCCCCCGGACTGGCAGTTCCAGGACAACTGGGAGATCACGCCGCGCGACGCGCACGCCGCGCTCGACGCGGGCGCCCCCCTGCTGCTCGACGTCCGCCTGCCGCACGAGATCGAAACCGCCAGCGTCGACGGCGCCACGGTCATCCCGTTGCAGGAACTCCCCTCCCGCCTCGACGAACTCGACGCGCACCGCGAGCGGCCCATCATCACGATGTGCCACCACGGCCGGCGCTCGCTTCGCGCCGCCAGCATCCTGCGCAACGCCGGCTTTAGCGACGTCCGCTCGATGGCCGGCGGCATCGACCTGTGGGCGATCGACATCGACCCGAGCGTTCCGCGGTATTGATCGCGGCGACGCGTCAGTCGGGCAGGCGGACGAACAGCAGCACCTTCGGCCGGTCGACCGGCGTGCGGACGTTCGAGCGGTCGAACACCGCGAGGTAGCGTCCCTCGAACCGCGGGCGCAGTTCGCTCAGCGCGGTCTCGATGTTCTGCTCGGTGATCGTGCCGCTGTCCGGCAGGTCGACGGCCTCGATGTCCGTCGGGGTGTACCCGCGAACCTTGAAGTACGCCGTGTACACGTCGCTGCGGGCCGTGGCGATATTCGACACCGCGCGGTAGAGCGCGAGCCGCTCCTCAACGTCGTCGGCGCCCTCGTACGCCGCGAGCGAACCGCCGTTGAGCGGCGTCGCGCGAACGATCGAGTCGGCGATGCCGGCGTTGTCTTCGAGGCGCACGTCGAGCGTGGGGACCAGAAGATCGGTTTCCTGGCCGCCGGCGCCGAGTTGCAGGAACGACGCGCCGCCGTAGTCCGGCGTCGGCTCCGCGTTGGCGTCCCAGCGACCGAGGATCGCCAGTTCGCCCGCGGTCACGAAGCCGCGCGTGAGGTCAACCGTGCCGACGAACGAGCCGGACTCGACCGCGCTGTCGGCGCGGCGCAGCGGGTTGTCGCTCGTGATGCCCATCAACTCCGTGATGGCGCCCGGGACGTTCGGGATCTCGGCGTTGCCCAGGCGGTCGCGATACGCCATGACCAGCGGCACGCGCCAGTCGTTGGCGAGCGCGCCGGAGCCGGATTCCGCGCTCGAGGGCAGCAGCGGACCGATCGTCGAGAACGGGTCCATCAGCGGGAGCATGCGGAGGGTCTTCTCCGCGGCGGTGTTGATGTTCACGCGGCCCTGCACGAGCGTGCTGCCGGCGCGCCAGTCGGGCGTCCACAACGGCTCGAAGCAGTCGAGCACGCGGAGCGCGAGCGGCAGGGCCAGCGCCTCGGGCAGGCCGGCGCCGCCGTTGGGAACCACGGGTCCGAGCACGCCGTTGAAGCCGCCCGCGGTCGCGTTCGAGAGCACGAAACGGGTCGGGTCGAGCACGCCAAGGTGCTGGTTCGGCCGTGACGTGCCGGGGGAATCGCGGTAGATCTCGCCGTCGGAGCCGAGTTGCTCGCTGACGGTGCGCCACGTGCCGGGGCCCGCGAACTCGGAATCGGCGATGCGCCCGCCCAGCGACGCGCCGTTGGCGTCGATGTTGTCATGCACGTACATGTGCGTGAACGCGGTGAGTTGCAGCAGTTCGCTGGTGTAGCGCAGTTCGGTGTTGGGAACGAAGAGTTGGAACGACGGGACAGCGACGCTGATCGTGCCCTTCGTCTCTTCGCCGAAGGTCGTGGTCACGTCCTGGACCACGGTGTTCGCCTGCGCGCTCGGGACAGTCGCCGGATCAGGCCCGAAGCCGCCGGCGCCGCCCGCGGTCATGATCCACTCGTCGAGCACTTCGGCGACAGCGGTCCGTTCGAAGGTGTTCTCGGTCGGACGTTCGATGACGTACGCGGGGAAACCGACTTCTGGAGTTTCCGTGGGTCGCGCAAGAGACGACGCCATGGTCATCACGCCCGTGCGTGCCTGACCGGACGCCGTTGCGGGGGTAAGAGGATGCGCCGCGTTGAGGACGATGGGAAGATTTGCGCCGTCGCCCGCGATGCGATCGAGAACAATGCGGCCCGCACCAGGGATGGTGTTGTTCGCGCTGCCGTCGATGTAGATAAGCCCGACCGCGCTGCCGTTGCCCCAATCCTGGAAGGGGATGGCGTCGTCGACGAGCATGAGATCATCGCCGGTCAGGCAGCGATCGCCGTCCGGCGCCACGCGGCGGACATTGGCGGCGTCGAGGCGACCTTCAACCTCGCTTCGCCATCCGGCCTCGTAAGACAGGATGAGATTCTCGGTCTCCAAGTTTGCGCCATCCGACCAGTGCACGGCGTAGAAGACGACATGCTCGCCTGGATTGATGACGCGGTCAGCGATGCCGCTCGTCATGAAGGTGAGCACCTCGCCGCCGTTGGTGGCGAGCGCGAACTGGTACTCGGAAATATCAATCGGCGTAGACCAGGGATTGCCGACTTCCCATGCGACGATCGAGCCGAGCCGCTCAACATCATTCGCCGGATCGATCAGTTCATCGGCGTTGGCGATCTGTGTGGCGGTAGGCGAGGAATTCACCGCGAGTTCATCGCCGTAGACAGCGATCGCGGTGACTTCGCGGAGGAACGGCTGACGGTCGAGGCCCGCGAGCGTCACGCCGTGGACGGGCTGGCCGACGTACTCCTCGGGGAGCAGGTCAACGTGGGAACCGGGGAGGCGCGCGTCGACGTTGCCGGGCGCGGCGGGGTTGCGCAGGTCGCCCCAAGGGAAACTCACGCCCATGCGCACGACGTTGTCCGTGATCGGGCCGGTGGCGGGGATCGTGGCCAGCGCGGGCAGGCCGTTGGCGGCGGAGTTGCCGCCGTCGATCTCGTAGGGCGCGGGGTGGACGATGTTGTAGAGCCGCGCCACGGTGGGACGCTCCGCACTGCCCGAAGACGGCGCGATCCACGGGAACGTCGTCGGATCAATGCCTTCGTTGTCGGTGGCGTCGGCGAGGTTCACCGCGAGCGACGCGGCGCGGAGGATCGCGTACGAGGCGGCGGGATCGACGCCCATCGTCGGGCCCATCTGCTGCGCGAGCGCGTGCGCCGGCCCGGCAACGCCGGTGGCGTCGCCGCCGTACATGAACCGGCTGACGACCGGCTGGTTGGCGACGAGCCCCCACCCGGTGTGCCGGGTGTCGAGGGGGGCCATGAGCGGCGTGTGCCCCGCGAGGGGCGCAAGCGCCCATGCGAACGCGCTGAACGCGTCGCGAACAACCTTGTCGCGGTTCTTGCGGGCCGTTTGGTACTCGGGCGTCGCGGTTGCGGCCGTGTTGGGGGAAGCACGCGGGACGTCGTGGAAACTGATCTTCGCGTTGTAGGGCTGCTGGAAGAGCGAAACGCCGTTGATCTCGGCGCGGTTGAGCACCGGCACCGGGCTGAACTCGCCCGTGCCGCTGACGGTGGTCAGGTGGCGGCGGGTGTCCGTGGCGATCGCGAGGATCGTCGGGCGGTCCTGCCCGGGGATGGTCGGGTCGGCGGCGTAGCGCCGGGCGTCGTTGGTGTTCTCTTTCGCGCGGAACGGGCCCGAGAGCGTGCCCGACCCGTCGTCGAGGTAGCCGGCGTCGAAGCGCTGCTCGACCTTGCTGATGACGGAGTTGTTGTTCACGCCGAAGAACGAGCGGAGTTCGGCCTCGGCGGTCAGAGGGTAGGTGGTGACGGTCTCGGTGAGGGGCTGATTGGGCGTGACGCCGAAGTAGCGGTTCGCCATGTAGCGCTGCAGGCGCGTCGTGAAGGCGGGTGGGTTGCTGCCCGATTCGAACTCGTCCGAATCCGTGAAGAGCGTGGACGCGTCGCCGGAACTGAGCGACCAGACGAGTTCGCGCGGGGCGCGGTTCGCGTCGTCCATCTCCGCGGTGAAGCCGACAAAGCCGAGTTGCAACTCGAGGTGTTGGTTGAACGGGTTGTCGTACCCCATGTCGCGGGGGGCGTTGTAGAACGAGTTGGTCGAGGTGGGCTCGAAGATCTGGAGGTAAGTGTCCATGTCGTTGATGGACCACTGCGACGGGGTGCGCAGGTCGGGGCCGAGATTCGCGGCGCGCACGAGGCGGTAGAGGTCGACGTCGGCGGGCGTGCGACCGTCGCCGGTGCTCGTGGGCGTCTCCGGATCCTGGAACTCGAGCGCGGTGTTGACATTCACGAGCGCGGAGTTGTCGATGATGCGCGCGGCGACGACCCAGCGCATGCCGAAGAGGCCGTCGAGCGAGGGCAGGACCTGCCAGCGCGCGTCGGCGCGGTAGTCGCCGTCGGTGTCGGTGAAGAACCGCTCGTCGTAGCCGTTAAGTTCCGGCGCGTTCACGCTGCCGGTGAGGGCCGAGTAGACCTCGCCGAGTTGGTGGAGTTGGTAGTCAAAGACGCGGGTGGCGATGCCCGTGGGGCCGCCCGATGCGGCGCCGAGCCCAACGAGCGGGCCGTTGCGATCACCGGTGAACGCGTCGTCGCCGTTGGTGGCATCGGCGTACGAGAGTTCGGCGCCCGGGTCGCCGCGTGTGCGCACGATGTTGAGAGCGTCGTCGGACAGGAAGAACTGGCCAAGATCGGCGTAGCGCCCGTCGCCGCGGACCCACACACCGACGCGGTCGCTGCTGGAGAGGCGCGTCCACTGGTAGGCGCTGAGGAGGTTGGAGAACTGCCCCCACGCGGACCAGTCGAGGTGGCCCGCGTCGCGTGGAAGCGGCGCGGAGGGGTTGAACGGCTCGACGTTGGAGAGCCAGGCGTCGTCGCGGTTGGGCGCGGACGGGAAGTACGGGGGGATGCCGCCGGGCGTTTCGGGCGCGATGACCCAGGGATCGCCGGGGCTGGGGAGCACCGACAGCTGGACGTCGGGGCTGCGCGTGTCGAACGTGCCGGGCGAGGTGCGCGGCGCGTCGAAGTGTTCGCCGTCCTCGAACATGCGCGGCCAGATGCGGATGGGCTGCCCCGCGACGGTGCTGTCGAGCGGCACATCGGGCGTGACGATCTTGTTCCCGAAGAGATCGGCGGTGAGGAGCGCGCCGATATCGTCGCGCACGATGCGCGAGGAGGTTTCGAGGTCGACGCCGCCCTCGTAGGCGACCACGCCCGTGCGATCGGTGCGCACCGCGATCGCGTACGACACAGCGACGAGCGCGAGCACGGCGAGCACGCCGACGGCGACGATGATCGTGCTGCCTCGGCGGGCGCGCGTGGTGAGAGCGGGAGCGGACTGGATCGTGGTGGTACGCATGGGTCTGTCCTCGTCGTGCGCGAGGGAAGGCGGACGCGGGGTCACTGCGCGGAAGAGCCGATGTTGAACGTGAACTCGTAGGTGCGCCCCTGGGTGTTGCGCAGTTCGCGGTCGTGCAGGGTGGCGCGGACGCGGATGAACATGGGCTTGGCCCACGGACGCCCGTAGGAGCCGTCGGGCAGCGGCTCGCGGAAGCCCCAGATGGCGTACGCCTCGGGGCCAAGGCCGCCGCTGTCCAGTTGCGCGCCGCCGGTGAGGCGGTGGTCGTACAGGAAACTCAGGAGGCGGCCCGGGGGCGTAACGCCCGCGAGCGTCGTGTCGGAGATGACGCTGTCGGGGATGATCTCGGGGAAGAGGTACGTCCCGAGCGTGCGGATCGCGACCGGGCTGTCGGTGTTGAAGCGCGGATCGCCGAAGCGGACGAAGTCGCGCTCGGCGGAGTTCACCCAGTCCGCGAGGGTGTTGCGGCGGATCACGTCGCCATCGTCGTCGAGGATGGGCGAGATGTCGAACCACACGAGATCGCCGACGCGGTAATCGGCGACGGCGTCGCCGTTCACGTCGAGACCGTCGTTGCCGGTGTTCGCCTCGACCACGGTGGTGCCGTCGGTCCAGGCGATCTCGAAGCGGCTGCACCGCGTGGCCAGCAGCGTGTGGGTGTCCATGAGGTCGAAGTCAGGACGCTCGCGGAATTCCATGCCGCTCACGGTTGGGTCGTAGCGGCGGTCGAGGATCTGCGGGACGTTGTTGTCAAGCAGGGGTCGCGTGAAGACGCCGGCGATGGCGGACTGCAGACCGACGAGGTTGATCGCCGATACGTCCTGGCCCGCCGCGGTGGGAACGAGACGCGGCCAGAGCGGGTGATTGATCGTGAAGCCCGCGGGCGCAGGCGGATCGGTAATGAATCCGAGCGTGGAAGCGTTGTCGACGAAGAACCCGGCGGAGTAAGCGCCTGCGTAGTTGATCGGCTGCCCGGTGGCGACGGGACGCTCCCCTTCGAGCCAGCGGCGGACGTCGTTGATGTCCTGCGCGATGATGTCGACACGCCCGCCCTGCAGGTAGCGGGGCTCGGCGATGTTCGCGGCCTCGTCGTCGGGCGCCTCGCCGTACAGCGGCACAGCGACGCCGACCAACGCCGTGTAATCGGTGTTCCAGAACCCCCAGCGATCGACGAGTTCGATGTCGCGGATGTACGGGGCGTACGCGCGGTCGCCGATTGTCTGGGAAAACTCGTCGATCGGCGGTGCGGCGGCGGGCGCGTTCCCGCCATACAGCAGTGCGGCCTGGCGCGCGAGCGACCAGTCGGCGGCGTACTCGTTGCGGCCGGTCGCGATGAGGCCGCTCTGGTCGACGCTGGTGCCGGGCGCGAAGTCGAAGACGTCGCCCGGGCGGGCGCCGAAATCGCCGTCGGGGACGTACTGGCGCACCGGGCGTCTGGGCAGCCCGGTGTTGGGATCGATGTCGTCGTCGTCGTAATCGAACTGAGGGTCGGGGAGCGGCTTGAGGCCGTGGCCGTAGTAGATGCGCGCGTGCGTCGATTGCGCGGCTTTGGCGCCGCCGAACGCCTGCGCGGAGACGTACGAGCCCTCGGCGAGAAAGACCATCTCGTCGAGACGGGTGGTGATGCCGCGGCCGATCTTCACGCCGTCGCCGTTGAGGGTGTAGGCGTCGAGTTCGTCGTCGAGGTCGGCCTCGCGGTCGTCGAGCGTGAGATAGATCCCACGCTCGCCCTCGATGGGATCGACGTTGTTGTCGCGGTTGATGTCGCCGACTTCGCGGAAGCGGATGGCGAGGAAGGTTTCGCCTGCGTCGAGGCTGCTCATCGCGGCGAAGTCGTCGCGGAGTTGGCGCTCGAGCACGCGGGCGGCGGCGTCGAGCTGGATCGCCGCGATGCCGTTGCTCGACAGATCGCCGACGCTGCGGAAGAGCAGGCCGACAGAGGCGGTGAGGATGGCGGCGGCGCCGACGGCGACCACGAGTTCCGAGAGCGTGAACGCGCGGGCTCGGGCACGGGCACGGGTTGTGAGGAGGTGGCGCATTACTGCACGTCCAGTGTCTGAGCGACGACGGGGCGGACTTCCCACAGCGAATTGTCGGACTGGCTGCGGACCTGGCGGCGGAGCGAGTAGACGCGGAAGAGCGGGACGCCGCCGGTGTCGTTGATGTTCTCGAGCATCGATCGGGCGCGGGTGCGCGGGCTGTCGTTGAGGTACGCGCGGACTTCCGTGCCGAGATCAAGCACGCGGGTGACGGTGACGGGGTTGTCCGCGCCCTGGCGGTTGCGGTCGGACGTCGGGGTGGCGGTGAGTTCGCCGCCGACCACGAGCACATCGCCGGTGGCGAGCGCGTCGTCGTCGAGCATCCACGTGAGGTAATACTCGGAGCGGGTCGCGTCGTAGTAGAGGCGATAATCGTCGCTTACACGGAGAAGGCCGTTGGTCGCGCCGGCGCCGCTGACCCCGTCGTGACGCTCGGGCGGGACGTAAGTCCCGGAGCGATCGAGCGGGGTGACGGCGTACCCGATGGAGATGAACTGCGAGCGGCCGGAGGGCGTGAGGCGGTAGAGCACCGTCGCGCCCGCTGTGGCGCGGCGGCCGCTGGGCCGCGTGGGATCGACCGCGGAGAAGACGCGCTCGCCCAGACTCAGCAACTGGTCCTTGCGGTGGGCGGCACGGATGCGGATCGAGGAGATCCACTCGTTGATGCCCACGTTGTTCTGCAGGTTGAACTGGAGGACGCCCGCCTGGTTGAGCGGATCGGCGAGCACGGGGGGCGAGCCGGCACGCTCGGCGTAGAGAAACTCGACGAACGGATCGCTCCCGATCATGGCGCCGCGCGGCATGATCTCGGAGTCGTCGTTGAGGATGTCGTCATCGGTGAGGATGGTGGTGAGTTCGCTGTCGTCCACCGAGAACGCGATCGACTCGATGCCCGTGAACTGGTTGGTCTTCCAGAACTCGATCTCGACCGTGCCGAGCGCGGCGCGGGTGAAGGGAAGGCGGGACACGTCGGCGCCGTTGAGCATCGCGCCGCTGCCACTCCACACGTTGTTTCCGAGCGCGGCGCCGGCGCCGTACAGGGGCTGATACATGAGGGGCGACGTGGAGATGAGCACGGGCGGGTTCGAGTAGATCGTGTGCTCTTCGGAGGGTGCGACGAAGTAACGCCCGCCCTCGATGTCGCTGACGGCCTGGGGGTTGACGGAGAGCGCCGGAAAGTCAGTGCCGCCGGTGTCGTCGTAGGCGAACGCGGGGTACCACACGCCGCGGGCGATGGGGACGCCGAAGACGGGATCGGGATCGGGGAACCCGGAGGGCTGACGCCACTCGCCGAGGGGGCCGACGCGCTCGTCGAGGGCGCCGATGAGGCCCTGGGCCTGCGCGACGCCGCGGCTGAGGTCCGAGGCGCGAGACTGCTGCTGGGCCACGCCCGCGAGGAGGGCGAGGATGCCGATCGACCCGAGGGCGATGATGAAGACCGACAGCAGGACTTCGATCAGGGTGAAGGCGCGGCGTGAGGTCATTGGGCGCCCCTCCTCAGCGCTTCCCCCGTGGCGCGGTTGAAGGAGATGATCTCCGCGTTGGTGTCGATCCAGCGGCTGATGCGGTGAATCGGGCTGCGCGGCGTGGTCGACTGGGTGTCAGTGTCGTCACCAAGGAACGTGTCGATGAACGCGACCTTGGGATCGCTCGCCGCGAGGCCGGGGAGTTGCGAGTACGAGTCGTCGGGGGTTTGATCAGAGTCAGGGCGCACGTACCACGGGGACTGGATGCCGGTTTCGTCGGCGAGGCGGCCGAGATCGACGATCGCGAGATAATCGACGGAGCGGACCTGGGCCTCGCGGTTGATGCCGAAGCGGCCCTGGAGCGTGTCCTCGAACTCGGGCTCTTCCGGATCGAAGACCACGCTGCTCTCGTCGGGATTCGGGACGACGTTCACGAGACTGGTGGGCGCGGCGAATTCGACATACGCGTCGAGGAGACTGGCGCCGGTGCCGAACTCGACGGAGGGCAGGATCGCGCCGTGCTCGTCGAAGCGGATGAAGAACGTCTCGGCGTAGCGGGACGCGTCGAGCCACTGCGCCAGCGTGGGAGTCACGGGGAGTTCGTCCCAGAGCGCGTCGTCGATGAAGAGGCGGGCGTCGTTGCGGGGGAAGATCCAGAAGCGTTCGATCTCGCCCGAACTTGATGCGCGGATCGCCTCGCCGGGGTACCAATCGAGTTCTTCATTTTCGCAGGGGAACGCGGGGATAGCCGCGGACATCGCGAGGCCGTAGACGCCGACGCCCGGGGGCAACGTGATGGGCGCCTGGTTGGCGATGGGGACGAACACGAACGCGCTGGGGTTGCACGTGTCTTCGGAGCGGCGGGTGAGCGCGCCGGCGGTGCGTCGGCGTTCGAGCAGGTGCATCGTGGTGCGCTGCGTTTCGAGGTCGAAGTAGAACGCGACGGCGGTCTGCTTGCCCTTCATGGCTTCGGCGCGGGCCAGCGAGAGCGCGGCGGTCACGCGGTTGACCGAGGCGGAATAGTTCGCGGACTCGAGGATGCGGCCGAAGGCGGGCACGATCGCGGCGAGCGCGAGGATGATGATCGTGATGGCCGCGAGCAACTCGAGGATCGTGAAGCCGCGGCGTGGGCGGCTGATCGGAATGGGGTGTGTGGCGCGCATGATCACTGCTCCGGCCTCAACTGGAGTTGCGCGTCGTCGGGGATGGGCGCGGGGCGGACGTCGTAGGACGTGATGTTGTCGGCGCGGGCCTCCTCGAAGAACTCGACGATCTTCTCGAGCGTGTCGTAGGGCTCGGCGCGGTTGCGCATGCGCAGGCGGTCGGCGGAGGACGGCAGGTCGTGGATCGAGCCGTAGATGCCGTCGGCGCCCGCGGAGAGGAAGTACGGGCGGTTGCTCTGGCAGTAGCCGTACAACTGCTGGGCGCGCTCGTTGGAGGGATGGACGTAGAGGATGTGGCGCTGGTACGGGACGAGCGAGTCGCCCCAGGCGTCGAGGATGGCGACCATGCCGGTGTCGCCCGGGATGGTGACGACCTGCGACTCGGGGATCGAGCCGAGAGCCTCGTTCACGCCCGCCGTGCCTCGGACCTGGTAAGTGAAGATCGCCGACGAGGGGCGGATGAACTCGCCGTCGGAGGTCAGGGGTTGGATGTCGCTGTCGATGCTGGCGTTGCCGGTGTCGCTGCGGTCGCCGTAGTAGGCGCGGATGTAGTTGGGCCCGGTGTCGTCGGGCACACCGCTTACCCAGAGGTCGACGAGGGCCGCTTCGTTGTAGGGCGGGATCTCGCCGCGCTCCTGGATGTAGACCTCGAGGATGTTGTCGAGACCGGCGATGATCTGCTGGGTGGTCGCTTCCTGGCGCGACGCGAGGACGCGGCGGCCGGCGACGACGACCACGGTCACGAGGATCAGGATGATCCCGATGACAACCAGCAACTCGATGAGCGAGAAGCCGCGGGCGCGGGATGGGGCGTGTGCGTGGTTCATTCGGGCGTGGCCACCTGGTTGTCGCGGAGCGCGTCGAAGACGCGCTGCTGCTCGTTGTTGGCGCCGGTGGTGTTGAGCATGCGGATGTCGCGGCCGAGGAGGAGATCGGTCTGCGGGAGTTCCTCGCGGACGCGTTCGCCCCAGCGCGCGTTGGGCCCCGCGGAAAGGAAGGCGCAGGGGCGGCCGGCGATCTCGGGCGCGGGGAGCGTGTCGGGCTCGCTGTCGGCCTGCGCGAAGGTCTGGAGTTCGTCGTGCGGGATGAGTTCCATGGGCGCATCGACAAAGGTCGCGGCGCGGCCGCCGCTGGCCGTGGGCGCCGTGGTGGTGTCGCGCTCGGGCCAGTTCTTGTAGTAGCGGATCGGGTTGTCGAAGCGGTCGACGATGATGAGCGTCTGCATGAGGTCGACTTCGGACTGCGTCAGCGGCGGGCTGAGTTGTGCGCGGTACGGGAAGTCTTCGAGGCGGACGGGGCGGACCTGCGATTCGCCGATTTTGGGATCGATGTACGGGCCGTAGACGCGTCCCGCGAACGTCGGGCGGTGATTCTCGCGGGCGACCGCGCCGCCCCAGGAGCGATCGGGCCCGGGATTGCGGATGCCGAGGCCCTCCGCGCCGTCGTGGCGGTTCTCGTAGTTCGGGTCGCTCATGTCAGAGATCCACGGCGCGGTGGCGACCGCGTCCGCGGGCTCGGGCGCGACCACGCCGAGGCCGAGCAGGTAGACCATCGGGGTAAGCACGCTGTGCCAGCGGACGTCCTCGAGGTCGGCGGCGCGCTCGGTGGCAGTCCGCGACGAATCGGTGTTGTCCGGCGCGTTGGCGCGGCTGAGCAGATCCGGATCGGGCGTGAGCAGCGGCGGGTAATAGTCGAAGTCGGCGTTGAAGGCGTACGCGCCGTCGGCGAGCGTGCGCAGCAGCGCCTGGTTGGCGGCGGCGCGGGAGTTGCCGACGACCAGCCCCACGGTCGGGATCAGGATCCCGATGAGGAGCACGAGCACGGAGACCGCGACGAGCAACTCGACGAGGGTGAACGCGCGGCGGCGCGGGGCCTGGATGGCTCGGCGGGCGGTGATCATTTCGACGACAGCCCTTCGATCATGGACACCATGGGCATGAACATCGCGACGACGATGGTGCCGACGATGCCGCCGAGCACGATGACCATGAGGGGCTCGAGGAGCGAGACGAGCGAACTGACCGCGACGTCGACTTCCTCGTCGTAGTTGTCGGCGATTTTCATGAGCATGGCGTCGAGGTCGCCGGTTTCTTCGCCGACGTCGATCATGTTCACGACGATGGCGTCGCAGGTCTTGCTCTGGCGCAAGGGTTCGGCGAACGACTCACCTTCGCGGATGGAGTCGTGCACCTTGTTCAGGGCGCGCTCGTAGATCCAGTTGCCGCAGGTGTCGCGGGTGATGGTGATGGCTTCGAGGATGGGCACGCCTGCGCTGATGAGCGTGCCGAGGGTTCGCGTGAAGCGCGCGACGGTGCTCTTGCGGACGAGTTTGCCGAAGATCGGCGAGTACGCGAGGATCAGGTCGGTGGTCGCGCGGCCGGGTTTGGTCATGCGGATGAGTTTGAAGAAGGCGTAGACCGCGAAGGGCGCCACCATGATCCAGATCGCGCCTGGCACCTTCTGTCCGGGGAGGTTGCCCGCGACCCACGACGAGATGTTGATCAGCGTGCGGGTGATCCCGGGGAGTTCGACGTCGAAGTCGGCGAAGATCTCCTCGAACTTCGGGATGATGAAGTACATGATGAAGGTCACGATGGCCGCGGCGACGAGGATGACGGCCGCGGGGTAGATCATCGCGCCGATGATCTTGCGCTTGAGGCGCTGCGCCTTCTCCATGAAGTCGGCGAGGCGCTGGAGGATGACGTCGAGCACGCCGCCCACCTCGCCCGCGGCGACCATCTTGCAGTAGAGCCGGTTGAAGGCCTTGGGGTTCTTGGCCATCGCGTCGGAGAGCGAGGCACCGCCTTCGACCTCTTCGACCACGCTCTGGAGCACGGCCTTGAGTTTGCCGGGCTTCTGCTGGTTCTCGAGGATCTGTAGCGAGCGCAGCAGCGGCAGGCCGGCGTCCTGGAGCGTGGACAACTGGCGGGTGAAGGTGGTGAGCTGCTTGCCCTTCACCTTGCCGATGCTGATGCCGGAACTCTTCTTCTTTTTCTTCGCGGGCTTCTTCTTCTTGCCCTTGCTGTCGGCGCCGCCTGCGCCGGGGGCGCCCGCGGTGCGCTTGACCTTCTGCTCGCGCACGGAGGTCGGGAAGAGGCCTTGCAGTTTGATGCGCTGGATCGCCTCTTCGCCGGTTCCGGCTTCGATGGTGCCCTTCTGGGGCTGGCCCTGGGCGTTGAGCGCCTCGTACTGGTAGGTCGCCATGGGGAAAGGATCCTGTGTCGATCACGCGGCGGCGCCGCGGGGTTGCCTGTGCTTAGTCGTCGCTCAAGGTCTCGCGGACCACTTCATCGATGGTGGACT
This sequence comes from Phycisphaerales bacterium, assembly GCA_052168195.1. Lineage (GTDB taxonomy): Bacteria > Planctomycetota > Phycisphaerae > Phycisphaerales > UBA1924 > JAHBXC01. Next base: position 14,370 of record JBQLZI010000002.1, on the reverse strand, counting down.
GACCGTTGTAAATCGCGTTGAGGCCCGCTTCGCGGAGCGTGCGCATGCCCTTGCGTCGTGATTCGGTGCGGACGGCGGCGGTGCTCGCCTGCTTCATGACCATCTCGCGGAGTTCGTCGTCCATGACGAGGATCTCGAAGAGGCCCATGCGGCCGCGGTAGCCCGACCCGTTGCAGTGGTCGCATCCCTTACCGCGATAGAACGAGCGCCCGCGGACGTCTTCGGGCCGGAGTTCGAGTTCCATCAACTGCTCTTCGGTGGGCTGGAACTGTTCCTTGCACTTGGGGCAGATCGTGCGGACCAGGCGCTGGGCGATGATCGCCTCGAGCGTCGCTGTCACGAGGAACGGCTCGAGGCCGAGGTCGAGCAGACGGACGATGGACGAGGGCGCGTCGTTCGTGTGGAGCGTGCTGAACACCAGGTGGCCGGTGAGCGACGCCTGCACGGCGATCTGCGCGGTCTCGAGGTCGCGGATCTCGCCGACGAGGATGACGTCGGGGTCCTGACGAAGGAAGGAGCGGAGCGCCTTGGCGAACGTGAGTTCGACCTCGGGGTTCACCTGAACCTGACAGAGCCCGTCGATGTCGTACTCGACGGGGTCTTCCGCGGTGAGGATCTTCACTTCCGGGCTGTTGAGCGTGGCGAGGGCGGCGTAGAGCGTGGTCGTCTTGCCCGAGCCCGTGGGCCCGGTGACGATCACGATGCCGTTGGGCTTCTCGATGAGCCGGCTGACGAGGCGGAAGTCTTCGGGACCGAAGCCGACGCGGTCGAGCGAGAGTTCGACGTTCGAGCGGTCGAGCACACGCATAACGACCGATTCGCCGTACATCGTGGGCAGCACGCTGACGCGGAGGTCGACGGGGTGCCCCGCGACCTGGAGTTCGATGCGCCCGTCCTGCGGGAGGCGGCGTTCGGCGATGTCGAGGTTCGACATGACCTTGATGCGGCTGGTGATGGCCGGGCCGAGGTGCTTGGGCGGCGGGACCATCTCGTAGAGGACGCCGTCGATGCGGTAGCGCATCTTGAACTCCTCCTCGAAGGGCTCGAAATGGATGTCCGAGGCCCGGTCCTTGATGGCCTGCATCAGGACGAGGTTGAGGAGTTTGATGATCTTGTTGTCTTCGGCGGCCTCGAGAACGGCGTCGAGGTCGATCGAGGCGCCGCGGCCCGCGAGCGAGGCGAATGAGTCGTCGCCCGCCATGGCGGAGACGACGTCGGTGACCGACTCGGTGCGGCTGAAGTGCTTCTTGAGGAGGCGGTCGACGTCGGCGGGGTCGGAGACGTACGCCGTGACGTTGAAACCCATGAGGAGGCGGAGGTCGTCGATGGCCCGGAAGTTGTTCGCGTCCTTGAGCGCGATCTCGACCTTCTTGCCCTTGGGGTTGTAGGAGATCGGGACGACCTGATAGGCCTGCGCGGTCTCGGCAGGGATGGCGTCGACGGCCTCGGACTCGAGCTCCTCCACGTCGGAAAGGTCGTGGAAGGCGAGCCCCTGCTGGCCCGCCAGGGCCTCGAGCACGTCGCGCTTGGTGACGTAGCCGAGTTCGATGAGGATCTCACCGATCTTGGCCTTCTTGGTCTTCTGGATGTCGATGGCTTCCTGAACCTGCTCGCGGGTGACCTTGCCCATCTTGGTGAGCACGCGCCCGATCTTGCGGTTCTTCAGTTCGGCCGGATTGGTCTGGGTTGCTTCTGGAGGCATATCGGGCCTTGGCCTACCTGGCCGTCGTTCGAAGCATCCCACCCCCCTGAACGGGCAATGGGACACCCCATATTCGGGAGTCTACACGACGCGGTTGCGTCCGCAAAGGGGTAATCGTCGCATCCATTCGATACGACACCGATGGTTCAATACAATTAGACGCCGCCGGAGCGGGTCATGCCTGAGGCGCCTCGGCCGCGGGCATCAGTCGCCGGCGTTGACGTGTTCCTCGTCGAGTTCCTCGCGGCCGACGAGTTTGCCGGCCTTGTGGACCCGCTCGGTGAGGTCGCCGGGGTTCTTGGACTTGTCGATCATGTCTTCAGCCGAGATCATGCCGCGGCTGTAGAGCGACCAGAGGTGCTCGTCGAGCAACTGCATGCCGAACTTCTTCCCGGTCTGGATCGAGGAGTCGATGCGGAAGGACTTGTTCTCGCGGATGAGGTTCTGGATGGCCGGGGTGACCACCAGGAACTCGTAGGCCGCCACCATGCCCTTGGTGTCGACCCGCTTGAGGAGTTGCTGGGAGAGCACCGAGATCAGGGAGGTGCTCAGCTGCACGCGGATCTGGTTCTGTTGGGACACCGGGAAGGCGTCGACCACGCGGTCGATGGTCTTGGCGGCGCCGGTGGTGTGCAGGGTGCCGAACACCAAGTGGCCGGTTTCAGCCGCTCGGATCGCGGACTCGATGGTCTCCAGGTCGCGCATTTCGCCGACGAGGATCACGTCCGGGTCCTGACGGAGGGCGCGCCGGAGGCCCTCGGCGAAGGAGGGGACGTCGTTGTGAACCTCGCGCTGGTTCACCACGGACTTCTTGTGGTAGTGGTAGTACTCGATGGGGTCTTCCAGCGTGATGATGTGCCGGTCCATCGTCTCGTTGATGAAGTCGAGCATCGTCGCCAGGGTGGTCGTCTTGCCCGAGCCGGTGGGGCCGGTCACGAGGAACAGCCCGCGCGGGCGACGGATCAGCGCCTTGCAGATCTCGGGAAGGCCGATCTGGTCGAAGGTCAGCAGTTTGTTGGGAATCAGGCGGCAGACGATCGCGAGGTCGCCGCGCTGGCGGAAGACCGAGACACGGAAGCGGGCCGCGTCGCCGTATGCGAAACCGAAGTCGGTGCCGCCGACTTCCTGGATCTCCTGCTGGTTCTTCTCCGGGGTGATCGACTTCATGAGGGCGACCATGTCGTCGCTGTCGAGCACCTTGGTCTGCAAGTTGCGCATCGCGCCGTGGAGGCGGAGCGTGGGCGGGCGTCCGACCGTGAGGTGAAGGTCGCTCGCGCTGAGTTTCACCACCGTGTCGAGCAGTCGGTCGATCTGAACGGTCGCCATCGTCGTCCTCGCGTGGTTCGCCGGGCTGCTTGCGGGCCCGGGTGGGTGTCGTGATCGGTACTCTCTCCGCGGCCGATGCGGTCGGCCCCGCCGAGTGGGCGGGGATCAGACCTCGGCCGTCTCCTCCATGTCCACCTCGGTCTGGGCGAAGCGGGCGATCTCGTCGGGCGTGGTGACGCCCTTGAGGATCTTCTGCTTGCCGTCATCGAGGAGGGTCTTCATGCCGTTGGCGATGGCCGCGCGGCGGAGTTCCGCGACGGTCGCCTGCTTGAAGGTCAGGTCGCGCAACTGCTGGTTCATCGACATCATCTCGAAGATCGCGCGGCGGCCGCGGAAGCCGGTGTTGTTGCACTTCGGGCAGCCGACGGGCTTGTAGATCTTCCCGGCCGCCTCGTCGCGCGTGAGCCCGACGATCGAGAGGAACTTGGGCTCGGGATCGTTGTCGATCTCCTTGCACTCCTTGCACAGCACGCGGATGAGCCGCTGCGCAAGCACCGCCTGGATCGACGACGCCACGAGGAAGGGCTTGACGCCCATGTCGATGAGACGGGTCATCGCGCTGGGCGCGTCGTTGGTGTGCAGCGTGCTGAACACCAAGTGGCCCGTGAGCGCCGCCTGGATGGCGACTTCCGCGACTTCCTTATCACGGATCTCGCCCACGAGGATGATGTTCGGCGCCTGGCGGAGCATCGCGCGGAGGATGTTCTGGAACGTCAGCCCGATGCTGTCGCGCACCTGGCACTGGTTGATGCCGGTGAACGCGTACTCGATCGGGTCTTCGGCGGTGATGATCTTCTTGTCGGGGCGGTTGAGGAGATCGAGGGCCGTGTAGAGCGTGGTGGTCTTGCCCGAACCGGTCGGGCCGGTGACCAGGAAGATGCCGTTGGGGCGCTTGATGACGCGGTTGAATATCTCGAGGGTTTCTTCCTCAAAGCCGAGGTTCTCGAGGCCGATGCGCACCGAGTCGGGACGCAGAATACGCAGCACGACCGATTCGCCGTGGTAGATCGGGCAGGCCGACACGCGGAAGTCGATGACGGTGTCGCCCACGGGGAGTTTGATGCGACCGTCCTGCGGGACGCGTTTCTCGGCGATGTTCATCGCCGCCATCAGTTTGAGGCGGGTGAGCACCGCGTTCTGCATGCGCTTGGGAAGGTTGTCTCGCTCGACGCAGACGCCGTCGATGCGGTAGCGGATGCGCACGCGGTCGGCCATCGGCTCGATGTGGATATCCGAGGCGCGGTTCTGGACGGCCTCGATGATCATGCGGTTGCAGAGTTTGATGATCGGCGCGTCGGGCTGGGCGTCGCGGTCGATCGACGAGTCGATGGACTTGTCGAGGGACTTGTCGATCGAGGCGGTGATGAGCGAGCCGCCGGTCGCCTGCTGGAGCGCGGCGGTGGCGCCCCCCCCGCTCTCGCCCGCGTCGAGGATGGACTTGATGAGTTCGCGGGCGCCGATGACCGGGTCGATCTCCGCGCTGAGGCGGAACCGGAGCATGTCCATCAGTTCGAGGTTCATCGGGTCGGCGATGACGAGTTTGAGCCGCCCGTTTTTCTTCTCGATGGGGAGGATCATGTGCTTGCGCATCAGGTCCTCGGGGACGAGCGACTTGTCGAGCTTCGCGACGTTGTCCTTGTCCTTCAGATCGAAATAGGGCATCCCGAACTGGTGGGCGAGGGCCTTGGCGACCTGCTCCTCCTTCACGACGCCCTGCTCGATCAGGGCCTCGCCGATCCGCTTGTTCCCCCCCTTGGCCGCCTTGGCGACCTTCTCGACCTGGTCGGCCGGCGCCATGCCCCAGCCGACGAGGATCTCTCCGAGTTTCTTCCGCGATCGTGCCATCTGGTCTCTCTAAGGGAAGGTGGTCAGCGGGATGCGTCCGGACGCCGCCGGGAGAAGCCGGGCGGGGGTCAGAACGGCCTCACGGTAGCCGATCGGCCCGTCGGCGTCGTGTGAAGGGCGGTGAGAGCGACCCTATCCTCTCTGCCCGCATGCCGACGAACGCCACGAGATTGCTCATCACCGCCGGTCCGACGCACGAACCGATCGACGCGGTCCGGTTCATCGGCAACCGTTCCTCCGGGCGTCTCGGGGTGGCGTTGGCGGATCGTGCGGCGGCGCGCGGCGTGGACACCACGATTCTCCTTGGTCCGACGCCGCTCGAACCCATCCATACGAACGCCAAAGTGGTCCGGTTCCGCACCACGGCGGACCTGCAGGCGGCCCTCGCGGAGCACGCGCCGGCGTGCGACGTGCTCGTCATGGCCGCCGCGGTGGCCGACTACCGACCGGTCCCCTCTTCCGCCGCCGATCTCGGGGGGTCTTCGGCGGGCAAACTCCGCCGCGAGAAGCGCAACATCACCATCGAACTCGAGCCGACGCCAGATCTGCTCGCGGGGATCACCAGGACGCTCCGCGAGACCGGCGGTTCGCAGCGGCTGATCGGCTTCGCGCTGGAGCCGCGCGACGGGCTCCTCGACGCCGCGCGGGCGAAACTCGAGCGCAAGGGCTGCGACGCGATCGTGGCGAACCCGCTCGAGACGATGGACGCGGGCGCGATCGAAGCGTGGCTGGTCTGGAAGGACGGCCACATCGACGAGACCGCGGGCGCGATCCGCAAGGTCGCCTTCGCGGACTGGCTGCTCGACCGCGTGCTGCCGTGAGCGTCAGTTCGACGAACCGAACTCGCTGAGCACGATATTGAGGTCGGCGAAGTTCACCGCGCCGTCGTCGTTGGCGTCGCCGTCAACGGTCCCGGGTGTTCCGGTCGCGCCGAAGTTGCTGAGCACAAGGTTGAGGTCGCCGAAGTTGACGACGCCGTCGCCGTTGACGTCGCCCATGAGGTCGGTCATCGGCGCCGGGATGGTCGCGAACCACGCGTCCTGCGTGCCGCCGCTGAGGGGCAGATCGCCGAACGTCGCGCTGCCGGAGAACTCGCCGCACGCGGCGACCGCGCCGGACTCGTTGATCGCGACGCCGTAGCCGTAATCAGCGTTGAACCCGCCCGAGCCGCCGCGGAGGGCGCAGCGCAGCGCGCCGTCGGAGTCGAAGGTCGCGACGAAAGCATCGAACGACCCGGCGGACATGAGTTGGGTGACGGGGCCGAACGAGGCGTCGCCGAAGTTCGCGGTCCCTCCGAAGTACCCGCTGACGGCGAGGTCGCCGTCGGCGTTCGCGTCGAGCGCGAGCCCCTGTACGAAGTTCAGCGACGTGCCTGCGTTCTGCGCCCACTGAAGAGCGCCATCGGCGTCGTATTTCGCGAGGTACATGTCGTCGTTGTTCAGCGCGGTGAGCACGGTCGACTCAAACGCGATGGTGTTGCGGAAGAACCCCGTGATGTACGCGGCGCCCGCGGAATCGGTCCCCACGCCCACGCCGCGGTCGGTGCCGTTGCTGCCCGCGGCGCGCACCCATTCGAGCGAGCCGTCCGCGGCGTCGAACTTCGCGAGGAACACATCCGACGAGCCGTTGCTGGTGACGGTCACGCCCGGCGCGAACGTCGCGGTGCTCTGGAAGCGGCCGACGACGAAGACGCCCCCGCCGCCGTCGAGGGCCATGCCCTCCGCGGAATCGAAGGCCGTGCCGCCGGCGCGAACGACCCACAGCAGGTCGCCCGTGGGCGAGTATTTCGCGAGGAAGACATCGGCGTTGCCCGCGCTGGTGATCGTGACGCCCGGGGCGAAGTCGGCCGTGCCGTTGAAGTATCCGGCCATGTAGGCGTTGCCGTCAGCGTCGACCGCGACGCCGCGGGCTTCTTCGAGGTTGGAACTGCCGGCGCGCCGCGCCCACACGAAGGCGCCGTTCGAATCGATCTTGCCGATCCACGCGTCGAGCCCGCCCGCGTAGGTGAGAGAATCCGAGCCGAACTGCACCGTGCGCGCGAAGTAGCCGCCCGCGATGGCGCCCCCGTCGGGCGTGAGCACCGCGCTGTTCGTGCCGTCGAAGTCAGCGGCGCCGGTCGTCGTCAGGAACAGCAGCGATCCGTCGGCGGCGTACTTCGCGACGTATAGGTCCTCGATGCCCGCCGCGGTGCGCGTCACGCCCGGCGCGAAGGTGGCGATCGCCGCGAACGAGCCCGCGACGAGCCGGGCGCCGTCATTCCCGAGATCGACCTCGAAGGCAAAATCGGGCTTGCCCGAGCCGATACGCTGCGCGGAATCGAAGCCGCAGGCATCGCCGGACAGGGCGGCGGCGGACAGCAGCGGGCCGCACGCGGCGGCAACGAGAACGGATCGGATGCGCATTGTCTCTCCCGTCGGTCGGTCAGTTGGATGCGCCGAAGTTCGACAGCACCGTGTTGAGGTCGGAGAAGTCGACGTCGCCGTCGCCGTCGAGGTCGCCGGGGCTGAACCCGGGGGCCCCGGTCGTGCCGAATGCGGAAAGAACGAGGTTCAGGTCGGCGAAGTTGACGACGTTGTCGCCGTTGGCGTCGCCCGGGACGCTCGAGCAGCCGAGCAGCACGAAACGCACATCATCCACGGCGGCCTCGGCGACGGACGGCGAGTTGGCGTCGTCCGCGACGAAGCGCACGCGCATCGTGCTGGTCGGCGTGAGGTGATCGGCGATGCGGATCTGCCGCTGCTCCCACGCGCGGGCGTCGGTGAGCAGTGTTTCGACGACGACCCACGTCTGGCCATCGTCGTTCGAGAGCAGCGTGCGGAGGTAGTCGTTGCCCGGCGCGCTGTTGCTGCCCAGCCAGCGGGAATAGAACAGGTACGGTTCGCCGGCGCCCTGGGTGAGGTCGAACACGGGCGAGGTGAGCGTCGTGGCGCCGTTGTCGATGTCCTGCGAACCGTCGGACGATCCTGGGTTGCTGTAGCCGGTGTAGAAGCACTCGGCGCCGGAACCTGCGGGATCGCCCGAACCGGGCTGGTAGTTGGTCGCGTTGGGGACGCCGCGCACCCAGATGCCGGTCGTGGCGCCGTCGCCCGGCGCGCCGACGGTCCAGCCAAGATCGCTCGCGAACGTATCTTCGAAGGCGACGTCGGCTTCGAGCGTGACCGACTGGAGCGGCGCGTCGCCCGCGGCGGGGAAACGCTCGACCCCCGAATCGGTCGCGATCTCGAAGTAGAACTCGGTCCCCTGCCCGCACACCCCCCCGGGGAGGGCGCCCGTGGCGATGCTCATCGGGCCGAACGTGAGCGGCGCGCTCAAGAACTCGCCGGTCGAACCGACGCGGTAGCGCAGCGCGCTCTGGGACTCGATGATCGACGAGCCGCGCGCCGGCGTCACGCCGATGGAGGCCTCCGCGCCGCTCTGCGCGTCGAGGTACGTTGGCACGACGGTGTTATGGAAGAACACATCCTCGGCGGCGAACTCCGCGAGCGTCAGCAGCGCGGGCATGATCTCCTCGCCGGTCGGGATGATCTGGCTGGGCGGGAGGATGAAGCCGCCGGCCGCGGCCGACGCGGGGCGCAGTTCGATGGTCCACCCGAAGACGCCGAGTTCGCCATACGACCAGTCGGGCGCGGTGCCGCTCGCGATGTAGAGCGTCGAGCCGGCGGGTCCAGCGGTGTAGACACGCCCGTGCACGCTGGCGATCGAGTCCTGCAGGGCGGAGTTCAGCGCGTCGAACGCGAGCGCGTCGGGCGTTGGGTCCTCCGTCCAGCCCCACGGGCTGAGGACGAGTTCCGAGTAGCAGTGCAGGTCGACGTGCGCGCGCACGTTGTCGATGCTTTCGATGAAGTTCGAGAGGGCGACGGCCTCGGGTTCGCTGAAGGGGAACGGGCCTCGGAAGGTCTCGCTGCTGCCCGAGGCGCTCGATCCGCCGTTCTCGCCCCAGCCGATGGAGAAGTTTCGGTTGGTGTCGACGCCGGTGGTGCCGTTGCTGTTGTTGCGACGGTTCTTGCGCCAGAGCCGCTCGACGTCCCACGTCCAGATATAGCCGTCGGGGTTGGTGACGGGCACGATGTAGACGTCGACGGCGTCGAGCGCCGCGGTGATGCGCGGGTCAACGCCGTAGCCCTCGAGCATTTCGTTCGCGAGGTACGTCGCGGTCGTGCCCGAGATCCACTCGCGGGCATGCTGCATCGCGTTGAAGACGACGGCGGGCTTGCCCGCGGTTCCGCCTCCGGGGCCGATGCGGATCGCGAAGATCTCGCGGCCCTCCAGCGAGGAGCCCACGGTGAGGCGCGACGCGAGCGCCGGGTTGTCGGCGACGAGGTCGTCGATGAATTGCTTCATGTCCTCGTAGCGGCGGTAATCGTCGAAGTAGTCGCCGACGCCGCGGGGGATCAGCAACGAGGCGCGCTCGGCGTCAACGAGAGCCTGCACGTTGTCGACCACGATCTCAAAAGGAAGTCCCGCGGCGCGGAGCGCGTCGAGTTGGGCCGGGGTGACGCGGTACTCCATCACGCCGACGCCCTCGCGGTGGGTCCACGGATCGGCGCCGATGGCGCGCATCGCGTCGAGGTCGCCCTGATCGTTGAGCGTGACGCGGACGACCTTGTGGGCGTCGTATCGGACCGGGCCGAGCGCGCCCTGACCGAAGGAAATCGAGGCCGCCGAGGCGGCGAGGAGCAACGCGAGGGCTGATCGGATACGCACGTGATGACTCCCAGGCGCGTTCGGGGCGCCGAGACGGGGAACGGAGGATTCCCGAATCTACAACGAGATGGCGTTCGGCGGAAGCGCGGCGCCCGAAAAACCCCCGGCGCCGGGCGGTCAGGGCTCGAATCGGCGGAGGATCGAGTCAACCTGGGCGAGATACCCGCCGCCGAACAGCCGGACGTGCACGAGCAGCGGGTAGAGGTTGTAGACGTCGCGACGGGTCTCGAAGAATCCATCCCGGATAGGCCTGATCGAGCGGTACGCGTCGAAGAACCGCTCGCCGAAGGTCCCGAACAGCGTGCCGAAGGCGAGTTCGACTTCGGCGTGGCCGAAATAGACGGCCGGGTCGACGCAGGCGGCCACGCGACCCGCGCGCACGAGGATGTTGCCTCCCCACGCGTCGCCGTGGAGCAGCGAAGGCGCCGCGGGCTCGTCGATGAGGTCCGGCAACCGGTTTCGCGCGAAGCGTTCCACGCGGTTCGCGAGATCCTGCGGCGCGCGTCCTGCGCCAACGGCCTCCCGGGACATGTGGATCAACCGTCGCTCCGCGAAGAACTCGACCCATGAATCCGCCCACGGGTTGGGCTGGCGCAGTGCTCCGATGAGCGTGTCTTGCGGGAAGCCGAATCCGCCCTCGTTGTCGGCGCGAGGGCCGATGTTGTGCAGCCGCGCGAACAGTTCGCCGGCGTGCTCCTGCTCGGTGCGCGACGAGGTGATCGTGCCGTCGTTGTCGACGTGCTCCATGACGAGCAGTGATGGCTCGGAGTGCAGCACCTTCGGCACGGGAAGGTCGCTGCGCTCACGCAGCGCGCGGAGCATGTCGCCTTCGATGTCGAGGTCGCCGTCGCCGGACTTCACCACGAGGCGCGAGCCGTCTGCGAACTCCGCGAGTCGGACGTCGCCCACGCAACCGCCCGCGAGCGTGGTGAGGCGCGAGGGCTTCGCGCCCATCGCCTCCGCGATGCGCACGGCAAGCGTCATCGCGGGCTGGAGCGGGTGTCCAGCATGGCGCGCACGTGGTCGAGCAGGCCGCGGCATCCGGCTTCGACGAGGTCGAGCACGTGGTCGAAGCCGTCGACGCCGCCGTAATACGGATCTGGAACCTCGGTGGTGTCGAGCGGCTGCTGGGAGAACTCGAGCAGCAGGCGCACGCGTTCCCGCGTGCTCGGCGGGGCGATCGCGTGCAGGTGCCGGAGGTTCTCACCGTCCATCGCGGCGACCACGTCGAAGTGGTGGAAATCGTTCAGCGTTACCTGCCGTGCGCGCTGCGCGGAGAGGTCGTACCCGCGCTGTTTGGCGGCGGCCTGGGCCCTGCGGTCCGGCGGCTCGCCCGCGTGCCATCCGCCCGTGCCCGCGGAGTCGACGTAGACGCGACCCTCGAGGTCCGCTTCCGCGAGCAGCGCGCGGAACACGCCCTCTGCAGTGGGCGAGCGGCAGATGTTGCCCATGCAGACAAAGAGCACGCGCGCGTCGGTGTCGTTTCGGGTCGTCACGTCATGAGCATAGCGGCGGCGACGATCATCCGATGCGCGCCAGCACGGGGCCCCCGTCCGGCGCAAGGCGCACCTTCGGCGGCGCGGATATCGGACGCGTTTCGACCAGCGCGCCGTCGACGCAACGCGGCGGCGGGACCATGCGTTCGAGGTCGCGTGCGAGCCGCTCGACAACCACGTCGAGCACTTCGTCGCGCACGGCGGTGCGCATGGAATCGGCAAGTATGCTTCGGTCCGCATCGCTCAGCGGCGCGCGGATCCGGTACGGTCCGTTCTCTTCGGGCATCTCTCTGCTCCAGTCATACGAGCCGGACGCGGGCCCCCGTTGGGTCAGCGCCAGTCGTCGAGGGCGGCTTCCTCCAAGCCGTCGTCGCTCCCCAGATATCGGCGCGCGCACCGCGCAGATTGAACCGAATCTGTGTGAATTCGAGAACCCCACGAAAGTCCCGGATCGCGCATGAAAAAACGCCCACGAACAGAATCCGTGGGCGCGGTGTGGATGGCTCGTTGAAGGCGCGTGTGCGCTCAGTTCGCGTACTTGACCGAGCAGCCGTAGGGCTTGGTCTCGGGAGTGGTCACGGTCTCGCCCGCGATCACCTGATTGAGGGCCTGACGGACGTAGTTCACGTCGCCGAGCGTGGTGGCGCTGGGGTTGTTGTCGATCGCGCCCGCGTACTTGAGCGTGCCGTCCTTGTCGATGATGTACATGTGCGGCGTGGTCTTGGCGCCGTACATCTTGCCGACGTCGCCGGACTCATCGATGAGGATGGGGTACTCGATGCCCCAGTCCTTCTTGAACTGCTGGTTGAGTTCGAGGCCGTGGCCCTGCTTGCCGGGCGAGCCCGAGTTGATCGCGACCCACACGACGTCCTTCTCGGCGAACTCGCTCGAGAGATCGGCCATGGTGCTGAACTTCGAGTGGTGCTTCACCACGAAGGGGCAGCCCGGGTTGAACCACTCGAGCACGACGACCTTGCCCTTCATGTCCGCGAGGGAGTGGGTCACGCCGTCCGTGTCGGTGAGCGTGAAGTTCGGCGCCATCTCGCCGACCTTGGCGGGGGCCTTGCCCTCCGGGCCGGCGGTGGCGGTCGCGCCGAGGAGCGCGGCGCCCGAGAGCGCGGCGACGGTCACAAAGCCGGCGAACGATTTCATCGAGATCATCGAAACTACCTCCGTGTTGAGAGAGCCGCGGCGTCGACTCGACGCCGAACCTTCACGGTCATGTGCTGCGAACGGGATCGGCTTCTCTCAGCGTGCCGCATCTCCGCGGCGTGGTGTCGGTCCCTGTTGAACCCGCGACCGGATCATCGGTCGCAGTGGCCCGCGCGGGCCCACAATCGAAAGTCTACCCCCTTACCTGGGGGCGGCGATCTGCACCTCGTAGAACGCGTTCTCCCCGGCGGTGTTCCGCACCTCCAGCACGCCGCGAACGACGCTCGCGTTCCGTACGGCGTCGCGGTAGGCAAATCGAAGGGTGTCGCCCTTCGCGGCGCCGTCACGCAAGGCGTTGACCGGCCGGACGTTCTCGCCTGACTCGGGGTAGAACGTCATCGATTCCGCTTCTTTCGCTTCGAGCACGAGCGTCGTGCCGTCCCATCGCCACTCGGCGGAGTCGCCCGCGGGGATCGGGAACCGGCTGGTGTCGATCGTGGGCGCGGGGTCGGTCCGGGCGTCCGCGGCCGGGATCATCAGGTCCAGCGTCTGGACGCCGGGGATGCACGCCTCCTGGCAGACGAGGAACTCGATGTTCGCGGTCGTGGTCCCGCCGTCGCGGCCGCTGGCGATCGGCACGATCAGCGTGACCTCGTCCTCGTAGATGTAATCGAGCAGGCCGCCGGAGTGCTCGTAACGCTTGGGCGCCGGCCAGAGCACATCATTTGCGGCCACGCCGGGCGGGAGGTCGAGGTCGAGCATGATCGGCATGCCCGTATCGCCGTTGTTCTTCCAGTAGAGGTGCCAGCCCGGCTCGATCGTGAACGTGAAGGCGAGTCCCGATGTGTTGCGACCGGGAATCTCGGGAAGATACTGATACGAAATGTCCACCACGTCGTTGCCGTTCGTGGGCTGGGCGGCCTGATCGAAGGGGGACTTGTTCATCGAGTCCTTCCCGATCTGCGCGAGCGCGTCGGCGCCGAGGAACGCGGTCGCGAGCGCAGCAGACACCGCCATCGCCCTGGGAAGCGCAAAGAGTTGCGAAGAACGCGGGGCGTGCGGGTCGGTCATGCTGCGTTTTCCTCTCGGGAGCCGCCGATGTGCGGCGAGTGCGCGACGCGGACTGGCCCATCCGGTAAGGTACCGGCATGGTCAGATCGCCCTTTGACACCGCTCGTTCCCGATGGTTCCGCGTTCGGCGGCCGTCTGGATTCGCCCTCGGACGCTCTGTCTCCGGATTCCTGACGCTCGCCCTGCTCGCGGCAGTCCTCCTGCCCGCGTGCGCCGGGTCGGTGAGCGACAAATCGGTCACACGGATCGACGCGGCCGCCGCGACCCGGGCCGCGAACGGGCGGGCGGCCTTCGTGGACGTCCGCCCCGTGGAGGAATTCGCCGCCGGGCACATTCCCGGCGCCCTGAACATCCGGCTGACCGATATCCCTGAGGAACGACCCCACCCCGAACTTCGCTCGAAGGGCCGGATCATCGTCTACGGCCAGAACCCCGGGACCGCCGTCGCGACCGCGTTCGCCAAGCGGCTGATCTCCTCGAGGCAGTACGGGACGGTCGAACTGTTCGAAGGCGGGTTCGACGCGTGGCGCGCCTCCGGCGGCCCGGTCGAGCGAGGCAACTGATACACCCCCGTGCCCCGCGCATCGCGGCGGCGCATCGCACACGAGGAAGCAGCAGGCATGGACGCCTTCGTCATCCACGGCGGAACACGGCTCAAGGGCTCGCTCCGCGTCAACGGCAGCAAGAACGCCTCGCTCCCGCTCATGGCGGCGGCGCTGCTCACCGATCAGCCCATCACGCTGCGCGATGTCCCGCGCCTCGCAGATATCGAGAACATGCGCCGGCTCCTCGACGAACTCGGCGTTGAGACGTCGCGCGACGACGCGGCCAACGTGTCGCTGCGAACGACGGATGAATCCGCGAGCCACGCCCGGTACGACATCGTCCGCACCATGCGCGCCAGCATCTGCACGCTCGGACCGATGCTCGCGCGGCGCGGTTCGGCCCGCATCTCGATGCCGGGCGGCTGCGCCATCGGCGACCGGCCCGTCGACCTTCACCTCCGCGGCATGGAGGCCCTCGGCGCGACGATCTCGCTCGAATCGGGCGACATCGTTGCCGTCGCGCCGCGCG
>JBQLZI010000001.1:0-46708 GCA_052168195.1 Phycisphaerales bacterium | reverse complement strand
CTCAAGAAGGCCTACGGCCCGGGCGTCGTGACCGCGGGCTGCTCGCTTCTGATGTACTTCTCGATGGTGATCAACGAGAGCCTCGTCGCCCGCACTTTCGGCACCTATACGATGCGGATCTTCGGCGAAGGATCCGATTCATGGCTCGTGCCCACGCTCGGCGTCGGGCTGATCGTGGTCGCCTTCGTCGTCAATCTGCTCGGCAACGAGGTCATCGGCGGCCTGAGCAAGATCACCGCAATCATCAAGATTGGCGGGATCGCCGTGTTCGCGGGCATCGGCCTGTGGGTGTCGGGACTCTCCTTCGACACGCTGACCGGAGACGGCTCGCCCTCTGAGGCCGAGGGAGGGGTCGCAGGATTCCTCGCGGCCGTCGCGCTCTCGATTCTCGCCTACAAGGGGTTCACAACCATCACCAATAGCGGCGATGAGATCAAGGAGCCAACAAAGAACGTTGGTCGCTCGATCGTTTTTAGCCTGCTCATCTGCACAGGGCTCTACCTGCTCGTCACGCTCGCCGTTGCCGGCAATCTGAGCGTCAACGAGATCATCGCCGCGCGAGACTCAGCGCTCGCTGAGGCCGCTCGACCCGCCGTCGGCCAATGGGGCGAATGGCTGACCATCGGCCTCGCCATAGTCGCGACTATCTCGGGCATCATCGCGAGCATGTTCGCTGTGTCCCGCATGCTCGCCATGCTCACCGACATGGCCCTTGTGCCGCACCGCCACTTCGGCATGCCCGGTCGCATCCAGAAGCACACGCTGGTCTACACTACCGTCATCGCGCTCGCGCTGACCGTCTTCTTCGACCTCAGCCGGATCGCCTCGCTGGGCGCGATCTTGTACATCGTCATGGATATGGCGATCCACTGGGGTGTGTTCAAGCACCTGCGGCGCGACCTTGGCGCCCGCGGCTGGGTGCTGCTGACGGCACTTGCGCTCGACGCCGTAGTGCTCGGCGCGTTCCTGTACATCAAGCTCACGAGCGACCCCCTGGTCGTCGGCGTCTCCATCGGCGGTATGGCTCTGATCTTCGGCGCCGAGAGGTGGTTCCTGCGAAAGGAGTCTGCATCCGATGACGCAGAAGACTGAATCCCGAACCGACCCCGTCTGCGGCATGACAGTCTCACCCGGCGACGAGGCAGACCGCATCGAGCGCGACGGGACCGAGTATCTCTTCTGCTCGAAGGGATGCGCCGAGAAGTTCCGCGCCGACCCGACCCGCTACCTGCATGAACAAGGCGAGGGAGACCACGACGGTGATCACTCGTGCTGCGGTCACGATTCGAAGAGTGACTCAGCAGCAAGGCGAGGTGGTCCGAGAGACGCCATCTACACCTGCCCGATGCACCCGGAGGTCCGTCAGGTCGGCCCCGGTGACTGTCCGAAGTGCGGCATGGCGCTCGAACCCGTGGACGCCACCGCCGAGCAGGACGACTCCGAACTCCGAGACATGACTCGGCGATTCTGGATCGCCGCCGCTTTCACGGCGCCACTGCTGATCTACGTCATGGGCAACATGCTCTTCGGGCATCCATTCGAGTCGTGGATCAGTCCCGCCGTTGGTCAATGGGCCGAACTCGCGCTGGCGACCCCCGTTGTCCTCTGGTGTGCGTGGCCGTTCTTCGTCCGTGGCGCCCGCTCCATCCGAGCGGTGCAGCCGAACATGTGGACGCTGATCTCGATCGGCGTCTCAATCGCGTACGTCTTCAGCGTCGTCGCGACCGTCGCACCCGGTCTGTTCCCCGAAGCCCTGCGGGGCGATGATAGTCGCGTCGGCGTCTACTTCGAAGCCGCGGCGGTCATCGTCGCGCTCGTACTGCTCGGGCAGGTCATGGAACTCCGCGCTCGCCACCAGACCGGCGGCGCCATCCGCGAGTTGCTCGAACTCGCCCCGCCCACGGCACGTCGCATCGCCGATGACGGGAGCGAGAAAGATGTGCCGGTCGAGGAACTCCGCCCGGACGACCGGGTCCGGGTCCGCCCCGGCGACAAGATCCCGATCGACGGGACCGTGACCGAGGGCCGGAGCACGATCGACGAGTCCATGCTCACGGGCGAGCCGGTGCCCGTGGAGAAGCGCGAGGGTGACGAGGTGACCGGCGGCACGGTCAACAAGACCGGCTCCTTCGTCATGGAGGTCAGCCGGACCGGGGCAGAAACCACGCTCTCCCAGATCGTGCAGATGGTCGCCGAAGCCCAGCGATCACGCGCGCCGATCCAACGCATCGCTGATGCAGTCGCCGCGTGGTTCGTTCCCGCTGTCGTCGCTGTCGCGATCATCGCGTTCGTCGTCTGGCTGCTCGTTGGGCCATCGCCCGCGTTCAGCTACGCGCTCGTTGCCGCGGTCTCCGTCCTCATCATCGCCTGCCCATGCGCGCTTGGCCTCGCGACACCTATGTCGATCATGGTCGCCGCGGGTCAGGGGGCCAAGCAGGGTGTGCTCGTCAAGAATGCCGCCGCGCTGGAGGCATTCGAGAAGATCGACACCATCGTCGTGGACAAGACCGGAACACTCACGGAGGGCAAGCCGAAGCTGGTTGTCGCCGAGGTGCAGGACGGCTTCGACGAGTCGCGTGTGCTCGCACTGCTCGCCGGCGCCGAGCGGGGCTCCGAACATCCGCTCGCGGAAGCCATCGTCGCCGGTCTCGAAGACCGCACCGACCAACGCTTCGATGCAAGCGACTTTGACAGTGTCACGGGCAAGGGGATCGTCGCCGAGGTGGACGCCGCGCGCGTCGCCATCGGTTCTCCCGCGCTGATGCAGGATGAGGGGGTCGATGCATCGGCATTGGCCGACCGAGCGGACGAGGAGCGTCGTAAGGGCGGCACCGCGATGTTCGCCGCGATCGACGGGCGACTCGCGGCCCTGCTCGCCGTCGCCGATCCCATCAAGGAGACTACCAAGGGAGCCATCGACGAACTGCATCAGACTGGCCTCACCGTCGTCATGCTGACTGGCGACAACCGCACGACCGCGGAAGCGATCGCCGATCAACTCGGCATCGACCGCGTCGAGGCCGAGGTGCTCCCCGAGCAGAAGGCCGAGACCATCCGCAAGCTCCAGGACGAAGGACACACCGTCGCCATGGCCGGTGACGGCGTCAACGACGCCCCGGCCCTCGCCCAGGCCGACATCGGCGTCGCAATGGGGACCGGTGCCGGCGTCGCCATCGAGAGCGCGTCCATGACCCTCGTCGGCGGCGACCTCAATGGCCTCGTCCGCGCCCGCGAACTCAGCCGCGCCACCATGCGGAACATCCGCCAGAACCTCTTCTTCGCCTTCGCCTACAACACCGCGGGCGTCCCCATCGCGGCGGGCGTCCTTTACCCGTTCTTCGGCGTCCTGCTGAGCCCGATGATCGCAGCGGCGGCGATGAGTTTCAGTTCGGTGTCAGTGATCGGCAACGCCCTTCGGCTGCGCATCACCACTGCGAATCGTTGAGAACGCGATGAAACCACGCAAGGCCAACTACATCGTCCACCGCTGGCTGGGGCTGATCGTCAGCCTCCAACTGCTCGCCTGGAGCGTTGGCGGCTTCATGTTCAGCGTGCTCCACCTGGACAACGTCCGCGGCGAGCGTGACATCGCGTCCGCGCCGTTCGAGCCGCTGAATCTGAGCGCGATTGACGCGCTCCCGGAGAAGCTTCGCTCCGCGATGCGGGACCTCTCGCCTCAGCACCCGGACCTTGCGACTGTCGCGCTGACTGACCGCGGAATCGGCCCGTCGTGGGAGATCCGTTCGGCGTCAGGCAAGTTGCTCGCCCGTCTCGACTTCGAGTCCGGCCAGGCCCTGCCCATGATCTCAGAGCAAGATGCCCAGGTGCTCGCTGAACGCGACTTTGCGCACTCAGCGCCGATCAAGAGCGTGGAACTGATCGAATCAGACCCGCCCATCGAGTTTCGCAACGGCGACCTGCCCGCGTACCGGCTCGAGTTCGACCACGCGAAGCGTGCACGGCTCTACATCGACGCGCATACCGGCCAGGTCGTCGCGCGGCGGAATCGTGTGTGGCGCATCTTCGACTTCTTTTGGATGCTTCACACGATGGACTACACCGGACGGGACGACTTCAACCATCCGCTCCTGACGGCCTTCAGCTTGCTTGCGATCGCGACGTCGGGATCCGGCATTGCCCTCTGGAGTTGGCGAGCAAGCTCGCGCTTGCGCCGGAGCAGGGGCTCCGAATCGGCCTAGGTCGCGCTGAGTCGGCGACCACCCGTAGCACAAACACCACCGGACCAATATCCCGATGGTCACCGGCGATTCCATCGTTCCAGCAGTGACTTCGCCCGGACATCTACCGGAAGTGCGTCCGTAGTGCGTCTTGATCTTCCAAAGATTGAACGCCGAGACCGGAGACGCACCAAAAGATAAAGCCCTGCAAATGCAGGGCTTATCAAGCGAGGCGGACGGGACTCGAACCCGCAACCACCGGATCGACAGTCGAAAAGATACCGAACAAAACCGGCCCTCAGACACTCAGAAACCGCCTTCAGAGGGTCAAGAAGACGGATCGCCCGGGTGAGTGGGGGGCCAGCCCATTGCGTCTTGGGCCCTGGTCAGGACGCAACGGAGGACGCAATGAGCGAGCACCGGATTCGGGGTCGCAGAATCCGGTGGTGAATGTTTCACTTGCTGTCCGCCAGGCCCCGCGCCGTGTCCGCACTCGCAGAGGGGGGAAAGTTCTTGACTTCATAGCGTTGACTCTCAACTCAACGGCGGTACAGTAGGAGCGAATGCCACGGGAAAAGACATTCGGGACGCGGCTGAAGGAGCTCAGGCTCGGCAAGCACCTGTCCCAGCGAGAGCTCGCCGACAAGGTCGCGGCGAAGTTGAAGGAGCAGGACGGTCGTGGGTTCGACTTCACCTATCTCAGTAAGATCGAGAACGAGAGGATGCCGCCGCCATCTCAGCAGGCCATTCTCGTTCTTGCACTGGTGCTCGATGCGGACAGCGACGAGCTCCTCGCCCTCGCTGGCAAAGCGCCGTCCGATGTCAGCGAGCAACTCCAGAATGAGAAGGCCCGCGTCTTCTACCGGTCGGCGGTCGACCGCAACCTCACGCCCGAGCAGTGGGACAAGCTCATCGACAAACTGAGAAGGATCACCGACGAATGAAACGGTTCTATCGCAACGCAGACATAGAGGTACTGGCCGAAACCCGGCTGCTGGAGATGGAGCGTGCGATGGGCAAGCCGCTTACCCTTCCGATCCAGATCGACTACCTCGGCGAGGTCGTGCTCGGGCTCGACTTCCTCTGGGACACGGTGCAGGAACTCCCCGGCGAACTGATCCTCGGCGCCATCATGCCGCAGAAGAAGCTCATCATCCTGAACGAAGCCCGCCGCGAGTACATGGACAAGCATCCCGGGCTTGAGCGTTCGACCAAGGGCCACGAGATGGGCCACTGGGACCTGTACGTAGACAAGGCGACATTCGGCCACCCCGCGCTTTTTGACGAGAACGGCGACGGGCCGTTCGCGTTCCGGAGTTCGGGTGTCGGCGACGTTGCCGTCATTAAGAAGCTGGAGGAGTCCGCCGAAGGGCGGGCGCTGCTGAAGGAGATCGATCAGCGCGCGGATGAGCCGGACGAAGCCCGCGTCGTCAATCGCTACGCCGCCGCGATCTCGATGCCCAAGAACCTAGTGCTTGAGGAGGTCAAGAAGATCGACCGCACCAGTTGGCCAGCGCTCTACGACCTCAAGGACAAGTTCGGCGTGACCATCTCGGCGATGGTCGTGCGTCTCCAACAACTCGACCTGCTGTACGTGAAGGGCAAGCAGCTCTTCGAGCACCGTGACTACGCCACAGGCCAAGCGCGCCTGTTCTGAACCTGTTTTTTTTACCCCCACCGTTGAGTTGAGATTCAACAGCAAGGAGAAGGCCATGAGTCAGACGAACGGCCAGACCGTGACCGAGACTATCGACATCGAAGAGTTTGCCAAAGCGGGACGCCCTGTGCCGCCCGGGCACCGCTACCGCATCCGCATCGACCGCGAGCGTTTCGTGGTCGACGAGCCGTGCATCACCGGCGCGCAGATCCTCGCCCTCGTCGACAAGTCGCCGAGCGAGTTCATGCTGTCGCAGAAGCTGCGCGGCGGCGAGGTTCGCAAGATCGGCCCCGGCGACAAGGTGGACCTGACCAAGCCGGGCGTGGAGCGCTTCATGACGCTCCCGCTCGATCCCACGGAGGGGAGCGACAATGCAGCTACGACGCGAATTTGAACTGCCTGAGCCCGACCGAGAGTTTCTGGACGCGCATTCCGACCGTTGGGAGACGGTTGTTGAAGGGAAGACCCGCTGGGTCATCCTCCACGACCATGCCGTCCCCAAGGGCTATACGCACGACCAAGTCGCGCTCGCGCTGATGATCCCTCCGGGGTACCCCGATGCGCCGCTCGACATGTTCTACGTCAAGCCGGCTCTGGCGCGCCGGGACGGCAAGGCGATCAACGCGCTCAAGAACCAGTCGATCCGGGGCGAGCCCTTCCAGCGGTGGTCCCGGCATCGCACATCCGCGAATCCATGGAGGGTCGGAGAAGACGACATCTCCACCCAGGTTGTTCTTGCTGACGCGCTACTTGCGCGAGAGATCGGGAGTTTGAACTGATGACTACTTCAATGAGAATGACGGGCAATCAGCACGCGGCCCTTATGAATCACCTGTACCCGGGCGACGGACTCGAAGCCGTCGCGGTGGGAGTCTGTGGTCGCCACCGAGGCGACCACGGGCATGTCCTTACGCTCCAAGACATCGTGCACATCCCGTACGACGAGTGCCGACGCACCGACATCGATGTCACTTGGTCAACGAGCCGGCTCGAAGAGCTCCTCGTGCGAGCCATCGAGCGCGACCATGCCGTGGTCAAGTTCCATTGCCACCCCGGCGGCTTCGCACGGTTCTCCGAGAAGGACGACAAGGCGGACGCGGATCTCTTCGGGTCGGTGCACGGGTGGACCGACGGCGTCGACGCGCACGCCAGCGTCGTGATGCTCCCGGGCGGGCCTATGTTCGGCCGAGCGATCCACCCCGATGGCCGCTTCGAGCGGCTCCGGCGCATCGCCGTCGCCGGGAACGACATCTTGTTCTTCGACGGTGATGGAGAGAGCTTCGTCTCCGACCCGACGTTCGACCGTCAGGTCAGGCTGTTCGGAGAGGCGACGATGTCGCTGCTCGGTCGGCTGTCCGTCGGCGTCATCGGGTGTTCCGGCACCGGTGGACCGGTCATCGAGCAACTTGCTCGCCTTGGTGTGGGGCGGCTGGTGCTCATCGATCCGGACCACGTCGGCGATGAGAACCTGCCACGCATCCCGAACACGACCGCGGAGGACGCCGCACGGAAGACGCTCAAGGTCGAGGCCATGGCACGTGCCATCCGCTCGATGGGGATCGGCACCGCTGTCGAGACCTACGCGGGAAACATCGCGGACTCGCCCGAGGCGGTTCGTGCACTGGCCGGGACGGACATCCTGATCGGGTGCGTCGACAGCGTCGAGGGTCGGCATGTCGCGAACCGGACCGCCGCGTTCTACAACCTGCCCTTCTTGGATGTCGGGGTGAAGCTCGTCGCGGATGGCCGTGGCGCGATTCAGGAGGTGTGCGGAGCGGTGCACTATGTGCAGCCCGACGGCGCTTCTCTCTTGGATCGGGGCGTGTACACGCCCGAACGGCTCCGTGCTGAAGCCACGAAACGCACTGACCCAGCGGCCTACGAAGACCTCCGCAAATCCAAATACATCGAGGGCGTTGATGAGGCCAAGCCGGCGGTAGTCTCCGTCAACACCCAGCTCGCGTCGATGCTCGTCAATGAACTCCTCGCCCGGCTTCACCCGTTTCGGCTGGAGAACAACAGCGAGTACGCGATCATCCGCCATAGTCTCGTGCAGATGCATACATACTACGAGCCGGAGCCCGCCGATAGACCGCACTCGTTCTCAAGGCTCGTCGGTCGTGGTGATGTCTCGCCGCTGCTGGACATGCCTTCCCTATCAGAAAATGGGGTGGCCGCGTGAAGTGGCGCTCCATCATCGGACGGTGGCTCCAGCGTCTCTGGCCTTGGCGGTCGAAGCTGTACAAGGTCGAGCGCGTCGAGGACTTTCCCGATCGGCTCCGAGACCATCGTGTGTACGTAGCTGGAGATCACGGGCACCCCTGGGCCGCCGCGATGCTCTGCCCGTGCGGTTGCAGAGACACGATCCATATGAACCTGCTCCCAGAATCAAGGCCGCGGTGGACTGTTAAGGAACGTGCCGACGGCCTAGTGACGCTGCATCCGTCAGTCTGGCGCCGTAAGGGTTGCCGCAGTCACTTTTTTGTCCGGGGTGGTGAGATCGAGTGGTGTACTGAACAGGCCGGTGCAATGGTTGTACACGGTTGACAGTAAGCCCTTTTGAGCAAGCGACGAGGGAGGGTGAAGTGGGTTGTCACCCTTAGCACTAAGACGGTACAGTCGCAAGGATGTCGACTACTTCCGGCTTTCAGAGGGGGGCAGAAACCGCCTTCAGAGGGTCAAGACGGCAGAAGACTCGCGTGAGTGGGGGCCAATCCATCGTATCTGGGGTACTCGTCAGGACGCAATGAGAGATCACTGAGCTCGGGCTGTAGAATCCAGTATTCGTACATGTTCGGTGGGATGCTCTGTCGCATAGGTCGCGTGACCGTGCATTATCACGGCACCACATGTCCTTCTGGCAGTTGCTGCATCACGCTTGGGTGTAGCAAGTTTAGCCTCGCTGCCAGTACGGGACTCTGGCTTGGTTTGCAACCCTCTGACCAAATGGTTAAAGTGGGGAGCCATGAAGTACAGCAAATCTGAAGTCGATCTACCCGCTGTATTACAAAGCGCTTGGCGCGAAGCCGAAGTACTCGCTGTCTTGCCTACGTTTCTGACCCAACAGGATTCATTTGCGTCGTTGTTTCCAAACGCGACAATATTTTCATATTCGATTGTCCCGCATCCGAACTGCCTGCCCTGTGTTGAGAACCGTCAATCAACTATAGCCAGTTTTCGGCCCCCGCTTTTGGGCTCGCATCTGGAACTAGTAAGGCAGTACTGGGGTCATTCAGATCCTTGGCCAACGTGGCAGTGGCTTGACGACGAGTTTCGTACGCTCCACCATGCAGGTTACAATTTTACAGTTGGAGATAATCTCGAGTACGAACAAGTTATTTTGCTTGCCTCAGGTGAGTTCCGACAAAGAATGTCGGTATTTCTTCAGGAGCACCGGGACGCTGCGGTAGCGGTGTATGGTCGAGGGCATTGGCATATGAATGTCGCCGCCGCAGTAGCAAGTGAGTATGGTAGAAAGCTGTATGTCATTGAGCGCGGCCTACTGCCAGATTCGTATATCGTAGATTTCGAAGTGCCGTTCACCGCCTCGGGTAGCTCATTTCGAGCCGACTGGAGTATGTTTCAGGCCAGAATGATCGAGACTGCCCCTTCGCCGCGACCGGCGCAAGGGTCGTACTGGGATAAATATTGTGAGAAAGAACCCGTGTCGGCAGCTTCGGCCGATCCGGATCGCATCGACTGCCTCATCGTTGGACAATGCGGCTTCGATTACAATCTACGCAGAGCGCCATTTGCTGGCAGTCTTGGTTTCGTTGATTATGTCTTTGGGCGCCTACCGCATCTTGCTGACAAGCGAGTGGTGTTTCGTCCTCACCCTCTGAGTCCAGAAAGTCCAAGGTCGTCGTCAATCGCCGTGCGGGGCCGCACTATTGAAGTGGATAGATCAAATCCAAGTGCAGCCATTAGATCGACCAAGTCACTCGTAACTTGGAACAGTTTGCTCGGGCTGGAGGCATTATTATGGTCCCGTGCTAAGGTGACTGTTCTGGATCCGAAGTGCTTCTACGCGAATTTGCTTAATGAGAACGATGAGCAAGTCCGGTTTGTCTCATTTCTCAAGTGGCGATCATTAATCGTCAGCAATGAAAGTACAACACATGCTCCCGCAATACCATTTGCTCGAATCTAGCGCTCGTGGCGTAATTCTTGCTGTCGAAGAGTGGAGCGATCTTATGCCCCCCATGCCTGGTGGTATCTGGGTCAAGCCATTGCTGGAGTCGGTGCGTGAGCGGGAGCAAGGGGCTCGCGAAATCAATGGACACTTGATGATTGATATCAAAACTCGACAAGTAGGCGGCGAGTTGGTTCACCGAACCGAGCGAGAAATTAGAGAAATGGTGGGCGATCTGGGCATTCGGTGTCAATTCCTTCGTCTGCACGGGCTATGTTGCGCGGCGGCGTCGTCGGTGATAGAGTCTTGGCAGCCTATAAGGCTACAAAACGCGAATCCGTGGAGCGATGGCGAGTCGCCTATTAAAGACGCGTGCGATTGGGCAATCGGAAGTAAATGCCGGGACGATACGTACTTAATTGGCAGTCGACTCTATTTGACATATCCGTCGCAGGCAGCAGATATCGACATTGCTATATCAATGAGGCCTTCGGACGCTGCGGCATGCAGGAGACGCATTGCCATGAATCGACTGTCGAATCCTGGGATTTTCCGGCATGATGCAGGATATCTGTTCCCCTTCCGGCTTGGCACGTCCGCGGGGACTGCAGACCTCTTTCCGTGCATCGATGATCGCGCATGTGTATCGCATCCTCTTCAGAATTGTTTAGCATGGGAGGAGTGTGGTGACTCGCCGTATGCCAGGCGAGTCCGTGTGGAGAGCGTTGATGCTTCTTATTATGCAACGCCGGCCTTGCAGGTAGACGAGGCGCCTCACGATGTTATTGTAATGTCTAATGCGTTCCGCGGGGCTTTTCTGCCAGGTGATATCCTCCAAGTCCGCTGTGTTGATGTGAAGGTTGCGACTTTGCGAGGCTCTCGTACAGTGGCCGTAGTTGCGGACCCGTGGCTTGATTTGGCTGAATGGCAACGCTTGTTTTGCATGTCTCGGGAGGAAAGATGGCTAGACCTGCGCGTCAACTGAGACGGCCTGCGTGCAACCCCGTCCTTCCGCTGGTTTGTGTTATAAAATGTTATATTGCTGCATCTCGATGCGTATCGTTTCACCGCTGGATATTCTGTCGGTTCGGTAGAGATATTAAGCATCCGTGGCTCAACTACCACACGCTTCACGATTGCTATATACTTGGTTGGCTTTTCATCGGTCTTGTGGCACTTGTGGCATCATCTGTAATCGCAACGAGCCGAGTGCTATCTATTGTGACAATGGTTATCATTGGCTTGCGCATGCTTGAGCTGATGTCGGCAATCATGTCGGCGCATATCAGTGTGGCAGTGCGTGCGTATCGGCCCAACCATCGCACTTTCGCGATGGCGTCGGCTGCATACTTAGAGCCAGTGGCACAGTTCGCCACGCTGGCGGTCCTGCTTCCCGTCGCTGTAGGGGTTCCGGATAGTGTGATGTATGCAGGGCTCCCGGTGGGGGGATGGGATGCCGTGTCGGCTGTATATTTCAGCGTCGGTCGCTATACCACGATCGGCAGCTCTATATCGGCAAGTCATGTTCTGTCGCGTACACTTGCAACTGTGGAAACGCTTTGCGGAGTTGTCTTGTTGTTGTTTACCATTAACAGCTTTCTTGCATCCTCGGAATCAAGTCCATTTGGCGGTGATGGCGAGCGTGCTTGATAGTCGGCGCCTTGTCGCGCTTGTGGCGGCCTGGTGCTGCTGAGCTATTCGCGTCATGTGCTGGGCGGCGCGGTGTGCGTACTTGCAGGTAATACAGTGACGTTGGATCGCGATGTCGTCCTCTCTCTCTCTCTCTCTCTCTCTCTCTCTCTCTCTCTCTCTCTCTCTCTCGGCAGGGTACCTGAGCAATCGGATCCTTCATGGGTCTGACTGCCTGTCTCGGTTGTTTCCAGGATGGCCTTAGCTGCCTCGCAATCTTGTTGCAGCCTCGCCTCATTTGGTATACATTCTTTGCCTTGGGGCCCTTTGTTCCGGGCCGTTCAATTCACTAATAGAACCCAAGGCCGCGGCGTCCATGCACAGTCGCGAGGCCAGCCCGGGTTGTGCCAACGGCGCGCAGCGCGTCAGGTCGGTGTCCGCGCGCCCGATTCGGTCGAGGAGGCGATGATGGGAGTGTCACGGGAGAGCATGTCGTTCGCGGCGCCGGTCATCGTCGCCGTGGTGATCGCCTCATCCTCGTACCTGCTCTCCGCGGTTCGCTTCGGCGATCCGCTGCGGCAGGCCCGGCAGGCGGCGGATGACGCCGCCAACCTGCGGGAGGGTCTCCCCGACGCCGTCGAGCGCGCGGTGGACCGACGTCTCAAAGATGTCGAGCGCGCCGAGTCGCGCATCGCCGCCGCCGAGCGCGCCGCGGCGCAGGTGGGGGAGTCCGCTACGGCGTCCATCCGCGCCCTGCAGAGCGAGATCGTCGCGCTGCGCGAGTCGCTTGCGCGCACCGAGGCCATGGTGCTCCGCGCCGCCAGGAGCGCCGACGAGGCCCGGCTTCTGGCGGCCTCGGGGTCAGGCCCGACGGTTATCCGGTCGGCGTCGCCCGAGGTCCACGCGTCGCCCGTCCCGGAGTACGCCGCTCCGCCCGCGAAGCCTGAATCGGCGCAGGTCCCGGCGCCCGAGCTGCGCGCTGTCCGGTCGGTCCGGGACGGCCCGCTCCGGCTCGACGTGCTCGATCAGTATGTCACCTCGGAGGGCCTCGTGCTGGAGTGCATGCTGACCAAGGAGACGCCGGGCGAGATCCGGGTCGAAATCCGCCCGCCCGACCGCGCGACGCGTGCGCTCACGAATCTCGGCCAGGAGCTCACGCAGGGCAGGATCCGGCTGCCCAACGGGCGCGACGAGCGCCGCACGGCGCGGCTCTCCATCACGCAGAACGCTTCGCTCAGCCTCCGCTTCACCTTCTCCGGCGAGTTCCCCGACGGCGTGGTCGCGCGGCGGATCGAGATCGTCGGCCAGCGCGAGGACGGGCGCCAGATGACGCCCATGCAGTTCGTCATCGAGGACGTCGTCGCTCCGCGTCGCTGACGCCCGGGCCGAGCTCCACGCGGTGGCCGGAGACGCGGTCTTTCCGCGCTGTCGCCAGCCGACGCTCGGACTCTCCCGTCATGCGCGCAGACGCGTCCGTCTCTCTGATCGTGCTCTCGTGGGCGCGCACGTCCGCGCCGACCATCACACACATGCAGGCGAAGGAGCCGAGGACGAGGATCGGTCCCACGTGGTCGCCGAACTCCGTCGCCCACACGGCCGCCCCGGCGAAGATTGCGAAGAAGAACGTCAGGATCTTGCTGCGAAAGCCGAAGGGGGAGAGGATCGAGTCGCCGACGAAGCTGCTCGGCTCGACCGACCGCGACCGGCGCACGGCCGCGTATATCCAGTCGAACAATGCCTTCACGACCAGCGCCACCGCCATGAGGAACAGCGCGTCGCCCGCGAGGGTCTGCTCGATGCTCGCGAGGTAGAACATCCCCGCTGCCGCGAGCGCGACGCCCACTTTGGGCACGGTGCGCACGCCGTTGCCCAGGAGCAGCAGCGTTGCAACGACGCAGCCGGGCAGCCAGAGGAAGAGCCCGAACGCGATCCACGCGACGATCTTCAAGACATCGCCCAGGACCGGCGAGAGCGCCAGCATCTCTCGGCCGAATCTGCGGGCGTGCTCCTGCATCTCCCGATCGAGCTCTTCGTACGTTTTGTGGCTCATGCGCGTGCCGCCTCCGGCGGGATGGATTGAGGGAACTCCAGTCGGATCGTGTTGCTTCCGGTCGCGTGGAACCTCCGCCCCGACTGAAAGAGGATGGCGTCCACGGTCCAGTGCGGTGGGCCGCCCGAGCGCAGGGCCGCGAACTCGGCCGCGTACACGCGGGGCTCGCGGCGCGCGTCGGCGTTGAGCGAATACCGGTCCTTCTCGTCGCGCTTCTGCGCATCCCCGGCCGAGAGGCCGTGGCTGTGGTGGATGGTCCAGTCGTCGCTGATCACGCGCTGCGCCCACTCGTTGGTGTCGGGGTCGCCGTTGCAGTGGAAGATCTTGGTCTTGGCGATCCCGAGCATGCTCTGGACGGCGGCCTCGCGGTGGGGGCCGAGCGCGTTCCGGTAGTTCGAGATCGCCTGGGTGATGTAGACGCAGCAGGCCTTCTGCTCGCGCGCCGTCTGCAGGAACTCGGGCTCCTTGGGCGTGACGAAGAACTGCGCCTCGTCGGCCCACAGGAAGACGGGCCTCGACTCCGGGCCGCGAACGGCCGACTCGACGGCTCGCTGCCAGCAGGACTTCCAGATCACCTGGGCCTGCACCCCGAGCTCGTGGAACTGCTTGATGGGGAGGTCGAGCACGATCACCTTGCCGTCGAAGGTCGCCTCGGGCGTCAGCGTGAGCGAGGTCGAGAAGAGCTCGCGAAGCGTCCCGCGCTTGAAGCCGTCCGCCATCGTCGTAAATGTCGAAACGATGTTGCCGCGCGTGCGGTCGTCCATCGTCGACGCGAACTCTTTGAGCCAGTACTCGCTCGTCGCCGCGAGATCGTGGCGGTCCCCGTCCGAGGCGCATCGGTCGATGGCGCGCTCGAAGAGCTCCCGAAGGAACGACCCGGCGCGCCACTGCTCGTTGTCGATCTGCTCGTCCGACAGCGGCGCGGAGGTGATCACGCGATGCATCCTCGCGATGTCGATGGGCTCGCCCGCCAGACGCAGGAGGTCGATGATGTTGCGGAGCAACTGCCGCACCGCGCGTTCCCAGAATGCATCCTGCGAGCCGCTTCCCGCGACGCCGCCCGCCGACATCGCCGACACGAAGAGCTCGACGAGGTTCTCCGTCGCGCCCCCGCCGCGTGATTCCCGGGTCCGCTCGTGCTCCAGGAAATTGAATCGGTGCGGGCCCTCCGGAGAGAAGATAACGAGGTCGTCCTCGCGCCCGGCGTCGCGCATGTATTCGACCCAGCGCCGGGTTTCGCCCTCTTTAGCGGTGAGCACCAGCCCGCCGAAGCCCGACTTGAGCATGGCGCGTGCGATGTACTGGCCCGAGCCGCTCGTCTTGCCCGAACCCGTGTCGCCGAAGATCTGCGCACAGGCGCAGGCGTCGCGCGTTGTCCACGCGTCGCGCTTGCCAAGATGCAGCAGCGGATGGTCGAGCGACCACGCCGACGGCATCGCGTTGTTGGGGGACAAAGCCTGCGCCCGTCGGCCGAGCCGGAACATCGGTGCGCAATATAGCGATCGCACGCGGCCTGCGCCGCAAGCCCCGAAGAATGAAGAACCCCTCGGGCTCGAACCGTCCGGCAGCGGGGGGGAGGAGACGGGCCGGATCTCCGATCGCCGCCGGGGGCCCTGCTTCGTGAACCCCGACGGCGACTCCGATCCGGCAGCGGGCCTTGCGGCCCGCGGCGGCGCCTCATTTCTGTGTCAGGCTGACGGAGGGAAGGCGCGTGCGCTCAGCGCTCCTGGGTCGAGACGATCGCGATGGTCTCGATGAAGGGCGTCGACTCGTCCTCGTCGAAGTTGGAGGGTGCCTCGGCGAGTTCGAGGGCGCGCTGCGCGGCGACGGCGTCGAAGACAGCACCGAGCCGGCGGCCCCGGATCGAGATCGCGTGCCCCACGAAGTCGAGCTCCAGCTGGTCGCCCGCTTCGAGCCGCGCCGCCGAGAAGTAGGAATTGGCCAGCGCCACGCGCTTGCCCGTGCGCAGGCGGAGGACGAGCGTCGGCGCATACGCCTCGCCCGCGAGGCGCAGGCAGCGGCCGATCCACTCGGGCGCGATCGGATGGCGCGGGGGCTGGCCGTTTCCCGCGTCCCCGGTGTCCGCGGGCTCTCCGGAGGTTACCGGGGGTGAGGGTGACGGGGGCGGCGGCGGTGCGGCTGTCGGTGGTTTGCGCAAGAGCCGCCGCAGCAGATCGTCATCGCTCATAGCCGCGCTCCCTTCCCCGGCCTTCGTCGCGCCGGCGGTTCTGATCCTTGGCGTGCTCGGGCTTGGGCGGCGACTTCGACGGCCCCGGCGAGGAACGCTCCGGCGTCGCGGTCGACGGCCCCGTGCGCGCCGGCGGTTGCTCGCGCTGGAAACGCTCCAAGCGCTCGCGAGCCTCCTTGCCCAGCCGGTGCAGGCGCGCCGCGTCGCGCATCGTCTCGATGCTCGGCGACTCGGGCTTCTTCGCGTTTGATCGCTCGGGCGCTTTCTCAACGCGGCCGTTGCGATCGTGCGTCTTCAACGCGCGATTCGTCGGCGTCGCGCCGTCGGCGACCTCCACCGCGGCCGGGCGGTCCGCGCTGCGGCGCACGGCGTCCTTGAGCTCGGCGATGTCGTCCGTGTAGATCCTGAGGCCCTGCTTGCCGCGGCTCACCGAGACGTAGAACTGCGCGTCGCTCCCCGCCGCGAACGACGCCGAAGACTGGACCAGGATCGCGAGGTCGACGTCCTTGCCCTGGGCCGCGTGCGACGTGCTCACGCTCCCGTAGGCGATGTGCCCGTAGTTCCGCGGGACCGTCTGCTCCCGCCCATTGCGCTCGATCTTCAGGTGCCCGTCCTTAGTGAAGCCCTTCACCTCACAGGTGTCGCCGTTGGTGACGCGCGAGCGGCCCTTGTCCAAGCGCCCGTTGCGCGTGATCCGGATCCGGTCCCCGGCGGCGAGCGAGATCTTCTCCTGCGCGAACACCTGGAATCGGTCGGCGTGCTCGACGGGCAGCTCGACCTCGACGCGGCGCGGCGTGCGTCCGAACACGGCGAGGCTTCCGTCCTCCCGGGCACGCGTACCCAAGATTTCGCACCGGTCCCCGGCGACGACGCCCTTCGCGCCCTGATGGAAGTGGGCGACGAGCGCCGGCGCGTCCCCGCCCTCGTCGCGGCCGTACATCGCCGGGTCGGCGCGCTGGGCCTCGCTCCAATTCAGGTCGCGCAGGCGCACGAAATCCCGGTCCTCGCCCCTGAGCATCCCGCTCTCGCGCTGGGCCTCGCGCACGGCGCGGGCGACGCGCTCGCCCTCGGCGTGCGTCGGCGAGACGATCATCGCCGTCTTCCCGTTCACGAGCGCCGTCAAGTAGTCCTGCGCCGCCGCGCGGTCGCGCATGGCGGAATCGTCGATCTCGACAAACGCGTTGAGCTTCTCCAGCCGATCGAGGCCCTTGTCGAGGTTCCCGTCGGCGATCGCCGCAACGGCTTCCTTGTACATCCCGCGCTGGCGGCGGATGGTGGTGAGCTCGACCGGCGCGATCCCGCCGTGGGATTCGAGCACGCGCAGCGCGTCGCCCGCTTCGACCGGCCGGTGCTGGCGCGCGTCGCCGCAGACCACCACGCGCGCATCGTGCTGTTCAGCCAGTTGCGAGAGTTGCAGCATGGTCCCGACGCCGAGGAGCCCGGCCTCGTCGACCCAGAGCACGCCGCCCTTAAGCCCCGCCTGCATCTGCGGGTCCGAGAGCAGTTTCGCGACGGTGTCCGCGGTCGCAAGCCCCTTGCCGCGCAGGCCGTCGGCCCCGCGCGAGGCGCCGGCGGTGGGGGCCACCACGGTCACAGGAAGCCCCGCGGCGCGCAGCGCGCCCACGGCTTCGAGGGTCATCGTCGTCTTGCCGACTCCGGCCGCGCCGCGGATGGCGATCACGCGATCGGTCGAGTCGAGCACGTGGTCGACGGCGCGGCGCTGATCCTCGGCGAGGGATTTCGAAGACGGCTCCCAGTCGGGCGTGCGGCGCATGAGGCGCTCGCGCGCCGGCGCGCAGGTCCCCTTGCCTTCGACCGCGAAGGCGAGCATGGCGCGCTCCTGAGCGAGGACCTCGTTCGTCGTCACGAACTTCTCGCCGTTCATCTCACGCGAGAGGAGCGTGCGGCTCCGCACCTCGGCCCACACGTCCTCGGTGTCGACGCGTCCGACGCCGAAGCGCAGGGCCTGCTCGACCAGGCGGACCTCGGGGAGCGCCGACTTGCGCTCGAAGCAGTGCGCGATCGCGTGGTCGACGGCTTCTTTAGCCGCGGCGCGCTCGCGCGAGCCGTCCCCGGGCAGGAACGGGGTCGGGTCGGACGGCGTCTCCGAGGGCGGCGGCGGGGGATGGCCGCGATCATTGATTGATTGCAGGAGCGAACGTTCGCGGTCGTCGAGCCGCTTCTCCCAGCGCTGGGCGAGTTCGGCGGCGGAGAGCGTCTTGTCCTTGGCCTTGCGCGTGCGCGCCCCGAGCTCGCCCTTCTGCTTCGGGTCGGTGATGCCCTTCTCGGCGGCGAAGGCTTCGATCTCGACCGTCCGGGTCGAGTACTTGTCGATCAGCGAGCGCGGAACGTCTTTGAGATCCCAGCCCTTGGGCGTGCGTTCGATCGCGTAGCCCAGGCCTTCGAGCCGGCGGGCGAATCGCGCGTGGAACGCAGCCTCGTAGTACGGCGCGTCGCGGTTGATGCCGCGGAACTGCGCGGCCTTCCACGATTCCTCCGCGCGGTCCCAGGTGCAGTTCATGACGAAACAGTGCGCGTGGAGATGCGGATCGGGCCCGTCGGCGGCGACCGTCGGCCGGGCGGTAAGATGCACGAAGTCCGCCCACACGAGATTGCCGGTGAGGCGGTTCTCGTCCTGTCCCTTCTTGCGCACCCGCGTCTCGGCGTGGCGCTCGATCTCCAGCATGGTCTCGCGCACCGACGCGCGGAACGCCTCGGCGATCCGACCGTCCTTGTGCACGGCGTGGAGGAGCGAGACGCCCTTGGGCGCGTGGAAGTTGATGTCGTATCCAATCGTGCGGTTGTTGCGGGTGCGGAGCGTCAGCCGTTCGCCGGTGCGCGGGTGGATGTTCTCGGTGAGCGCGGCGAAGGCGTCGCGCTCGACGGCGCCGTTGTGGTGCTTGAGGAGCCCGAGACGCTCGGCGGCCCGGCCCTGCCAGGCGCCCGTGATCTCGAGCCCCTCGGTGTAGTAGTCCTCTCGCGCGAGCCCCTGCGTGAAATACGACTGCGCAGCCGCCGCGCTCCGGCACTGGTGTATCCGAAGCATCGGATCAGCGTACCGAATGCCGGTCCCCGCTCAAGACGGTCCCCGGATGGCAATTGCGGCTGTCGAGCCATCCCCGTCGTCCGGGGACGGGGTTGTTCATGGACTCCGTTTCTGGCTGGTTGGTGACCGCCATGCCTGGCGCCGCGCTCGCCCGACGCAAGCGGCCGTCCGCCTTCCGCGGCTCGTGAAGAGCTCGCCTTGTGCAGGCGGCAGACCCGGGCGCACGCGTGAGAAGCGCGTGCGGCTCCGGGCGGCCTTGCTTGCCGTCGGCGGGGCCCTTCCCCTCCGGGGGCGGGGCTCGACGCGTCGCCCGATCGGCATGGTCAACCAGCAAACAGAAAGGAGTCTGTATGACAACCAACCAACCTCCCGCCGACACGGTGATGCTCGGGCCCATCCGGGCCGCGATCTGGGAGAACCTCGCCGAGAAGGGGACCCGGTACTACTCGGTCACCTTCGAGCGCCGGTACTTCGACGCCGAGGCCAATGCGTGGCGGTCGTCCGCGAGCTTCAACCGCGACGATCTGCTCACGCTCGCCAAGGCGGCCGACATGGCCCACACCCGGATCCACGAGCTGCAATCGCTCGCACGAGCGAAGCAACGCGAGGACGCCGATGGCGAACCCACACCCGAGACGCAGTCCAAGCCCCCGGCGCATGCCGCCGGGGGCGATGACGCCCCGCAGAAGACCGCCAAGGCGAGAGCCAAGGCGGGCGTGTCGCGATGAGGTCGCGTCTCTGCGAACTGCTCGGCTCGATGACGTCGAGCAACCCCGCGGCCCGCGTCGTCGAGTGGTTCGTCATCGGCGATGTTCGGACGACCATCACCGCGCGTCGGATCAACGGCGAGCCGGTCCGGCACACCGCGTCGTTTCAGGTCAGCTCGAAGGGATCGCACGACGAGTTCCAGTACGACG
Organism: Phycisphaerales bacterium; assembly: GCA_052168195.1. GTDB lineage: Bacteria > Planctomycetota > Phycisphaerae > Phycisphaerales > UBA1924 > JAHBXC01. The sequence continues at coordinate 26,911 of JBQLZI010000001.1, read as the reverse complement.
AGCTCGGCGACCTCGACGAGTCGGTGAAGGCCGCGATGGCGATCATCGATCACCTCGAAGGCCGGTCGAGCGTGCTCGACCTGGCCCGCCGACTGAAGGGGCTTCGTCTGGAGTCCGGGGGCGGGGGCGGGACCGGGGGTGAGTCATGATGCTCCTCCCCTCCGACATCCGCGTCACGCTCCCGCCGCTCTATGCGACCGAGGCCGACGAGGACCCGCTCGTCCGGGTCCGGTTCTTCACGCCGTGGAGCAACTGGACCTGGTACGCCACCGAGTTCGACGGCGAGGATCTCTTCTTCGGGCTCGTCTACGGCCACGAGGTCGAGTACGGCTACTTCAGTCTCAAGGAGCTCGGCTCGGTCCGCGGGCCCGGGGGCCTGACCATCGAGCGCGACCTTCACTTCTCGCCGACTCGCCTCAGCGTGATCCGCCAGCGGGAACGCTGACCCGTTCATTGCTCAACCGTCCGCAACTGACCCCGCCTTCGCGCGGGGTTCTTTTTGCGCTGTCGGGTGTGGGATCCGAAGCCGATCGGAGAGCCTGTCGACCTTCTTCTCAGATCTCCTCCAAGTCGTCTTCCTTCTCCGATGTTCCCGGACGTTGTCCCCGACCGTCCCCGTCTCCAACGTCCCCGAGCCTCCATCACCAAGCCCCGCTCGATCGATGGAGTGAGGATCTTCGCCTGCTCGGAAGGTGCTCCTGACAGCCCCGAGAGTAGGAAGATCGGTAAGCCTTCCGAAAGAATCAGACATCTTCCCTAAACGGGGTTAGGAGGGGTCGGATGGAGTCTCACAAGCCTCGGAAACCGGCGCAACGGCGAGGATCCAAGCCGCCCGCAGGGACCATTCTATCGATTTTCCATCATGCTCGCCCTCTCCGGATGATCGATAGCGGGGCTTGCTATCGATCAAGATATATGCAATGATTGATCGATAAAGAAGGGGGTTATCGATCATGAAATGGAACTGGGAACAGCCCGATTGGCCCGATTTCACCTGGGACGCCGCGCGTCTGGCCAAGGCCGAGCAGGCGTTTCTGCTCGGGGCCGGGGTCGTCTTCGGGGTGGTTGAGCACCTGGGCGAGGCCGACGCCGACGCCGTCCGGGTCGAGACATTCACCAGCGAGGCGCTCACCACCTCCGAGATCGAGGGCGAGCTCCTCGACCGCGAGAGCGTGCAATCCTCTGTCCGCCGCCAGCTCGGGCTGAGGGCTGACACCGCGCGCCCACGACCGGCCGAGGAAGGGGTCGCCGCGGTCACCGTCGCCAGCCACCGCACCGCCGCCGAGCCGCTGACGCACGAAGTGCTCTTCGAGTGGCACCGGCTCCTCATGAAAGGGCGCCGCGACCTTCATGATGTGGGCCGCTACCGCACCCAGCCCGAGCCCATGCAGGTCGTCTCCGGAAAGGTCCACGACCCGACCGTCCACTTCGAGGCTCCACCCTCGGACCGTGTCCCCACGGAGATGGACCGCTTCATCGACTGGTTCAACCGCACCGCGCCGGGGGGTAAGACGCCCCTCCCCGCGCTGACCCGGGCCGGGCTCGTCCACCAGCACTTCGTCTGCATCCATCCCTTCGAGGACGGCAACGGCCGCATCGCCCGCGCTCTCTGTGAGAAGGCGATCTCCCAGACCCTCGGCCGATCCACGCTCCTTGCCCTCGCCGGGACCATCCTCGCCCGCCGGCGGGAGTACTACGACATCCTCGAAGCGTCCAACAAACGCAACGAGGTCACCGGCTGGCTCGCGTGGTTCGCAGGGGTCGCCCTTGAAGCCCAGCACCGCACGCACGCACTGGTGGAGTTCACCCTCGACAAAGCCCGACTCCTCGACCGTCTCCGCGATCAACTCAACGAGCGTCAGGAGAAGGCCGTCCTCCGCATGCTCCGCGAGGGCCCGCGCGGCTTCGATGGCGGACTCACCGCGAGCAAGTACATCGGCATCACCGGCGCGTCGACCGCCACCGCCTCCCGCGACCTCGCCGACCTCGTGGAGAAGGGCGCACTCACCCGCGAGGGCAAGCGGAAGCACAGCCGTTACCATCTCGCTATTCCCCTCCAGCCAACACCCCGAAAATGGGTTGCAAGTGATGGAAGCGTCTACGACGATCGGGGGGAAGAGCCACCCAGATCTGGACGGGTGCAGGTTGAGTGATCTAGTGTCGCGTTCAATTCAAGCTTTACTATTCCCATCCGTTTGTGTACCAACAGTTCGAACAGCGTTAGGACATAGGGTAATGAGTGGAATTCGTCGGAAGTGCTGCAAGATGCGATCGGCCGCGAGTGATGGCCGAGGCTGCGGAGAACCACACATGGGGGGTGTTGGCGAATGCTTGGGTTGACTATTCGCGACGAGTTTAAGGGACGGCGCCTTAAAGGCACGGCCATCGAACTCGCCAACAAGAACAATACCGGTGCGACTCAGGTTCCTGCAAGCGACTTCCTTCGCATCACATATCCGAGCATCGATGTGCTCAAGATGCTGGAGGCTTCGGGGCCAGACCAGGCTCGTCCGATTGTCCTGAAGGGGGAGCGAGGACAAGGCAAATCCCACTTGATGGCCACGCTGTATCACGCGCTCACTGACTCAGGCGCTACGACCGCGTGGTTGACCTACTGGCGCGATACGCTCTCGAACCAAATGCTCGACCGGGTATCGCTCCGACCATCGATGCATGTAGTGAGCGAGAGCCTACACCAGCAACACTACAAAACGCTGTGGGATCTGGTCTTCGACAAGCACCCGCACGGAGCGTATTGCAAGGGCAAATGGGAGGCCGAAGGAGATAAGAAAACGGATGTGCCGAGCGACACCATCATCATGGAGATGTTGCAGCACACACCGATGGCACTCATCCTCGACGAATTTCAGACGTGGTTCGATGGACTAACCAACTCGAAGCAGAACCGCTGGCAAACCTGGGCCTTCAACTTCATCCAGATCCTGTCGGAGATCGCCAAAGAGCATCCCGACCGGCTGCTACTCGTGGTATCGGTCCGCAACGGCAAAACCGATGCGTTTCAACAGATCCAGCGCGTCAACCCGGTGATTGTTGACTTCACGGGAATTACTGCGAAGCAGGATCGCGCGAGATTGTTGTTGCACCGACTCTTCGAAAACCGCTTGCAAGTTCCCAGGTCGCAGATCGAGTCAATCATCAAGCCGCATGCTGAAGAGTATTTCCGTCTTCGCAATACGCCACCTGCCGAGCATGCCCGCCTTTCCGAGGAGTTCATCGAGATGTGGCCGTACGCCACCCATCTGATGAAACTCCTCGAGGACCAGGTCCTTATCGCAACCAGTGCACAAGGCACGCGCGACCTCATCCGAATCCTTGCGGATCTCTTCAAGCGCGTGGGCGAAAAAGTTGCCGTTATCACAGCGGCAGATTTCCAACTCGATGACGACAGGGGCGGCATGGAGGCTTTGCTCGACTCAGTGGCGAACCACCACCACGCCAAACTACGCGAGAAAGCGCTGCGAAATCTTGAGGCCGTGCGGGATGCCGTCCCTGATTATGCGAAGCGTCTTCCGCACCTCGAAGGAATTCTCGGATCCCTCTGGCTCCGCTCACTCGCGGACATTAACCAGGCCGGGGCAGATCAAGCCACACTTCAAGTCGATCTGACCCGAGATCGCGCCGTAGACGACAACGCATTTCAGGTCGAACTCTCGACCATCGTCGAGAACAGCTTTAACATTCACGAGGATGGAAACCGGTACATCTTCAAGGAGGAAGAAAACCCTCAGGCGAAGCTTATTGCCAGCGCCAGAAACGATCGTCTGTTCCAAGAGGGCCAAGACACCGCGAAGTTGGCGAAGGAGACACGCTACGTCATCGGCGGTTCCGAGGATATGGCGAGCCGGTTCAGAGTCATTGTTCTGCCGCAAGTTTGGCAACGGGAACCGTGGGCATCGATCGACGAGGCTGATCATCCGAGCCAATGGGATGATCGTCTTCCGATTCTTGTGCTCCCTGAGGCTCCCACAAAGCCTGAGGCTGCCTTCGGTCGCTGGGTGCGGGACTACCTGCCGAAAAATCGAAACGCGGTGCGGTTCCTGCTTCCTCAGGATGGAAGCACCAATATTTTCGGCGATCGCGATCTGATCGTGCTTGCTCGATGTGTTCATCTCGCTGAGCAATGGAAGACGCAGAACACCGAGTACTCGCGGCTGCAGGCGAAATATCAGAAAGAACTCCGCGACATCCTCAAGGCCCGATTCGACCGTTTTGCCATCCTAGCGAACTGGAACTTTCAGCAGCCGGACAACTGCCGATTCTACATCGAGCCTCACCGTGCCCAAGGCACCAACATCCCCGACGCCATAGAGAAGCTGATTGGCGAAGACCTGTTCATCCCCGAGGACTTCGAAGAGTTCATCCTCGTTGCAGCAGAGAACAACGAGGCCATCGGCAAGCTCCTGCGAGAACTGCGCGAGCCCCGGCCCGGCGGCAAGGACTGTATCCCGTGGCTCGGCGAGACTCTGGTAAAGGAGCGCATCATCCGCCTCTGCGCCAAAGGCAAAATCGCCATCAATCTCCGAGGACAGCGATACCTTCAGCAGGAAGACCACGAGAGCGAGGAAATGGCGTGGCGACGGCTGAAGGGCCAACTTGGCACAGGCCGCCACTTGGATGAGACTCATGTCCTTCTTCCGCAGAGCGTCCCGGGTACAGGGGGCGTCAATATGCCAGCGAGACCGACCGGTGGTGTTGCTGGTGGTGGGTTGCAACCGGGTGGCGATCCGAGCGGCGCCGGTGGCACGGGCGTACCGGGTGGTTCGAGTGGGGGCACTGGTGGCGGAACGTACGGAGGCGGTGCCGGGCCAGCGCCCGGCGGGATCTTCGGCGCGTCAACCACGCGGGTACCGATCGACATCCCGGCGACGTCGTCGTTGAATCTCCTTGGCCGGATCGAATCGCAAGGGATTCGGGCCGGAACACAGATCCACAATCTACATCTCAAGATCGGCAAGCTCACCGGCGCACAATTGCAGGAACTGATCAAGAAGCTCCCCGACGGAATGACATACGAGCTCGGGTTGGAGAAGGAGCAGGTGGAATGACTCTTCCGGGCGACCTCCTCCGTCGACTCCAGAATTCTTCGCCGCCCGACGCATGGACAGCCGCGTTCCAGTATGCCTGGAGTACATGCTCGGCACCATTCGGTGGCGCGAAACCTGAATCAGAGATCGTCCGACGTGATCGTGAGGTCGGCGATCTCGATCTGTTCCTCGCCACTGCGGGCTGGGACCTCTGGGCCAAATACGAGTCGTGCGTCCCTCGCACGAGCAAAGAGCTCGCTTCATGGTGGAAGAGCCGTGGACAGGGGCGTGCCGTGCTCATACTTGACGCTCTTTCTCTCCGAGAAGTGCCTTGGCTGCTCAGCGGCGCAGAGTCTCACGGACTAGTCGTTCACACCGCGCGACCAACAGCGGCTGAGCTTCCTGCCGATACGACGCCTTTTGCCAAAGCCATGGGTTTCGCGCAACGCTCTTCACTAGGCGCTAATGGCGCGGGTGCATCTCACCGATTGCCAGGCGCATCCACTGAATGCACGAACATGCCGTGGGACGACTGCGCAGCCATGATCGGCTCCCAGCCCGACTGGGTGCTGTGGCATGAATGGCCCGACAAGGATGTCCATGATTTCGCTGACGCTGGCGAAGGTCTTCGCCCTCTGATTGCTAAGGCAGCGGAGCACTTGCAAGGTGAGGCTTTCTGGTCACTAGTGGATCGACTCGCTCACGGTCGACGCCTCGTCATCACTTCCGATCACGGTTACGCCGCAAGTGAACTGTTCCCTGATGCGGGGAATGACCATTCCGAGTACATGAAGAAGACATACAAGAGTGGGCGTTGGACCGGTTCAAATGCAGAGCGCGCTCCGTGGGTTCCGCCTATCGATCTTCAACTCAACACGGACCACGGCTCGCACTTATTCGTCAACGGCCGCCGGAAATGGAAGAGCGCCGGCGGCTACCCGACTCTGACACACGGCGGGCTCAGCGTCCTCGAAGTAGCCGTGCCATTCATCGAGCTCAGCAGGAAAGGCGGGGCTTGATCATGGCCACGACGGCGAAAGAGCAGCCATGGAAGGACGAAGGTCTGACCAAGTCTGAGTGGGTCGCGCGGGAAGTCGCCAAGGCCGTGAACGCGGGCAAGGCGTGGGATCTGGAGACCGTCGACTTCTCCGACCCCAGCCGCCCGCTGACCTGCCTTGAGGTCGACTTTCCGATCATCCCCATCAACCAGATCGCGGCCATCGAGGGCAACGCGGGCAAGCCCATCTACCAGATGTCCAAGTGGTGGGCGCGCCGGCGCAGCAGCGTGTTCCGCTCAATGCTGCTCGCCGCCGCCATCAAAGCCCCAGACGACCCCGCCGAGGCCGCCAAGCTCGTCTGGGATGTCTACTACGGCAACCACCAGAAGAAGGGCACCTTTAGGCACCTCAAGGTCGCCGACATCTTCATGGGCGGCGGCACCACCGTCGTCGAGGGCTCGCGCCTCGGCATGCAGATGTACGGCAACGACCTCAACCCGGTCGCGTGGTTCGTCGTGAAGAACGAGCTCGCCCAGGTCGACAAGGCCGAGGTCGAGAAGCTGCTGGCCGACATCGAGGCGGACGTCAAGCCACAGATCATGCCGTTCTACGCCTGCGACTGCCCACGCGGGCACAAAGGTCAGTGGTACAAGATCGGCGCGGGCCCCAAGGGCGACCAGCTCATGGGCGAAGACTTCGACCCGCTCGCCCTCACGCCCGAAAAGCGGAAGCACTACCGCTACGAAGGCCCCGAGGTCATCTACACCTTCTGGGCCAAGCACGGGCCGTGCCAGGTCACAGACTGCGGCCATCGCACGCCGATCATGTCATCGCCTGTCATGGCGGTGAAGACGATCTCCATCAAGGCATGGAAGCGCACCTGCAAGCACTGCAGCGGCAAGTACGACCTCGAAGAACGCGAGGCCCGCATGGCGCCCGGCGTCGAACTGGTCGTCGCCGACACAGAGAAGTCTTACTCCATCGCCAATCTCAACATGGCCGGCAACCCCGAATCCGCGACCTGCCCGCATTGCGGCAAGGATGAGCGCTTCGGCTCGCTTGGCAAGCCCGTCAAGAAGAAGATCGAGCTCTCACTGCTCGTCCACCCGGATTGGCTCAAGGGTGAGTCATCGATAGATGGTGATGGCCATCCCTACGGCGGGAGCGCCGACGATCCCGTAGAGGCCACTGTTCGATGGAATCAGGCACGCGCGGCGACCTGCAAGCTGGTTGAGGTGCGCGGTACGTTGCCCGAGGAGATCAATGTCGCCGACGGCACCATCATCAAAACCGGCAAAGAGGGCGGCACCGTGCCCGGCAAGAGCACTTTCGCGTGCGCGGCATGCGGCAAGGCCGACGACATCCGTGAGGCGATTGCAGCAACTCAGAAGAACGGCCCGATCGCGATGTATGCCGTGCAGGGCTTCTGTCCTGAGTGCAAGGTCAACGACGAAGCGTACAACGGTCGCTTCTTCGCGCCGGTGCGCGACACGCGCGAGTATGACGCGTCACTTCAGGAGTGGCAGGATCGCAAAGACGCCGATCTTGTCGGCTTCTGGCCCACCAGCGAAGTGCCGTTCGGCTTCATGACCGGGATGGCGAACGGCGACATCCGAAAGGCCCACGGCTTCACGCACTGGTGGAAGATGTTCAATTCGCGGCAATTGATCATCCACGCGACACTATTGCGCGAGCTCGCAGCCCGAAAGGACACGGCTGTCGTTGAGTTCGTGTTGGGCGCGTTCCAGCAGTATCTACGTAACCAGAATCTGTTCTGTATCTGGGATACCGGCTACGACAAGCTCGTACCACATATGAGCAACAATAATTACCACCCAAAGGCCACGATGGTGGAAAACTGCGTATTCGCGGATCTCGGACGGGGCAACTGGCAGTCGCAGTACAGCAATATGTTCGCTGCCTTAGATTGGACGAGCGATCCTTGGGAAACCGTGCACAACGGAAGTCTGGGTTCTAGCTTTCCGCATCTCGCCGAGTATGTTTCTGGCAATAGTGAGAAGGTGCTGTGCCACGATCCGCTGACCTACAACGAATCGCTCGCCTGCCTGTCATCGTCTGAGCGACTGACCTGTGGCACATCCACCGAGCTAGAGACCATCCCCGATGGCTCCTACGACGCGGTCATCACCGATCCGCCTTTCGGCGGGCTACTTCACTATTCGGAACTCGCAGACTTCTTCTACGTCTGGCTCAGGCTCGCTCTGAAGGACAGGTATCCAGAATACTTCGAGGCCGAGTACACGCCCAAAACAATGGAGGCTGTTGCCAACCGCGCTCGTCACCCCGGCGACGACCCCGAGACGGGCAGGAGCAACGCCGACACTTTCTACCAGCGGCTGCTCACAGCATGCTGGCAGGAGGCCAAGCGGATCCTCAAGCCCGGGGGCGTGCTCTCGTTTACTTTCCACCACAGCGAGGACGCACCCTGGGTCTCGGTGCTTGAGTCGCTGTTCGACGCGGGCTTCTACCTCCAAGCGACCTACCCGATCCGGAGCGACGAGACTAAAGGTACGGGGCAATTCGGCTCAAAGATGATCGAGTACGACATCATCCACGTCTGCCGCCAGCGGACAGAGGATCCCAAACCGATCTCTTGGGCGAAGCTCCGCCGCCAAGTGCTTCAAGATGTTCGCGATCTCCAGGTGCTGCTTGAGCATCACCAAGAGGACGGTCTGCCCGAAGCCGACCTCCAAGTGATCCGACGCGGCAAAGCACTTGAACACTTCTCTCGTCACTACGGCAAGGTCTACAAGGACCAGGACACGCCGATGTCCGTCCTCGAAGCCCTGCTCGGCGTGAATCAGCTCCTCGACGAAGAGGCGGGTGGCGTGAGGGAGCCTCCGCCGCACAACGCCGAGCCCTTCACGCGGATGCTGCTCCGTCTGTTCGATGGTAAAGACGAGCTGCCGCGCGACCAGATGCAGAAGTTCCTCCGCGGCACCGGCAGCGCCCCTTCAGACTTTGAGAGCCGCGGCTGGGTAACCGAGAAAAAGAAGGTCTTCTACCTCGTCCCGCCGCTGGAGATCGCGCAGGGCTGGGTCGGCAAGCAGCGCCGCGGCATGACCAGCGACTACGACCAAGCCATGTTCTTTATTGGGGCGTGTTCTGAAAACAGTGGCATCAACGTCAACGACACACTGAACAACCCGAACTTCCGCCCGCATCCAGCGCTGGGCGCGATCCTGATGTGGTTCAAGACTCACGGCGCGAACTCTCCCACGCGCAATGCCGCCGTGACGGCGTCACAGCTCTACAAGGCGTGGGAGGCGAAGAACCAGCCGAAGGCCAAGGAACTGACGCTCTTCGACGCACTCGGGGAGGACGATTGATGGTGCGTACGCGGTTCAATGAAAGTTGGTCGCGCAAAGGGTTCTCGCTGCTTTGGGATGCCGAGACAATGGCATCCATCGCGGACCCGCTCGAAGTCGCATCAATTCGACAGTTGTTTGCAATGGTCGATCACTGGCCCGACGCCCTGCCGGTGGCGGGCGGCGACACCATTGTCGTCGCCGGCGTCGAGGGCTGTCTCGATGTCCTTGACGGCCCGGATGCCGAGCGCTGGCTGACCGAAGACCTGCGGCCCGCAATCCTTTCGTTCCAAGCGTTCTACGAAGGACAAGCTGGGTTGGTCTTCTGGCTCCCGTCCGGTCGCAACCGAATCACCATGCGCGGCGCGAGCGAGACGTACCATTACAAGCATCGAGGCTCGGGAGAAGACGGCCTGCATATTGGCCAGCTGCTCTGGTCTGGGGCAGAGAACGAGATCGAGCGGCTCATGAACACGCAGGAGTCTACCGCCGACTACGACGGGAAGCACTGGGTCGGTCTGCATCACCCGAGGATCAGTTGAGCATGCCTCAGGTCCAGTTTCAACCCGGCGAGCGTGTGACGCATGCTAGTTTTGGCGAAGGTGTTGTCGTCGGAATTGGCTCCGATGGTTATTTGCGAGTCTTTTTTCCATCAGGCGAGCGCCGTGTTGATGCCGCGACGGTGGCCACGTCTCGCAGCCGGGTGGATCGAATTCTGGAGAACGTTGCCGGTGGCGATGACCGACTGCGTCGCGCGTGGCTGCACGTGGAGGCTCACGCACTTCCACTCATGGAGAACGCCGCCGCGCTCACCGCGGCCCGGATTGACCTGCTTCCTCACCAAGTAGTTCTGACGCACCGAATCGCGACGGCTTCGCCCAGGCGATTCCTAATCGCTGACGAGGTAGGCCTTGGCAAGACAATCGAAACAGCTTTGATTCTCAGGGAGTTAGCTAGCCGAGGCGAGCTCAACCGAGCGCTGATGATCGTGCCCGCAGGGCTGGTCAACAACTGGCACCGCGAGTTGAACGAGGTGTTCAACCTCGACTTCGAGGTCTTTGGCAGCTCTGGTGACGTGACCGACCGCAAGTCAAACGCGTTCGCCAAACACGATCGACTTATCGCGAGCGTCGACACCCTTAAGCGTCGTACCCGCGTGCGCCGCATCCTCGACGCGCCCAAGTGGGACCTGGTTGTATTCGACGAGGCACACCACTTGTCCGCCTACAAGAGCGGCGGCAAGGTGCGAAAGACCGAAAACTATAAGCTTGCGGAAGCGATGCGTGACCACGCCCGCGACCTGCTCCTCCTTTCCGCGACGCCTCACCAGGGCGATCATTTCCGCTTCTGGATGCTCGTTCAGCTGCTTAACCCAACGCTCTTCGGCGATGCCGATGAGATGGTCGAGGAGCGGCACCGCCTCAACAGCGTAGTCTTTCGCCGCACTAAAGCAGACGCGTGCACGCCCGACGGCTCACCACTCTTTGCTCGGCGATGGGTTCATACCGAGTCGTTTACCATGTCAGAGCCGGAGCGTGAGTTCTACACGAAGCTCCGCGAGTATTTGCAGGACGGATTCGACCTCGCCAAGAAGCAGGGCAATCAAGGTCGGGCGCTCGGCTTCGTAATGACGATCTTCCAGAAGATCGCCGCATCGAGCTTCGCGGCGGTGAGAAGCACACTCCGCCGCCGCCAGCTGATGCTCACCATCCACGAGGCGATTCTGAAGGATCAAGAACTCGATATCGATGGACATACCAGATTACTCGAAGAGGCGCGGCAACTCATCCATCAGGAGACAGGGCTGACGCAGGATCAAGCCGGGCGTGGCGAGGTGGATCGCATACTCGCTGACCTTAAGCTCCGCCTGATCCGCAAACTCGACGAAGACCAACTTGCTCTCGCGGCGTCTTCGGAGAGCGAAGAAGCCACGACGGCGGAAGGCGAGAATCTCGCCGCGATTAGCGTTTCGCTTTCATTGCCCGAGGAGCGGATGCGGATCGCCGAACTTCTGGCGGCATACCCCAAGGAGCGCGAGACCAAGGTCGATAAGCTGCTACGTGGACTGGGTGCTCTTTGGCGACAGAACCCGCACGAGAAGGTGGTTATCTTCGCGACCTATCTAGCGACCGTTGACCTGCTGTCGAAGGAGATCGAAGTGGCCTATCCCGGCCAAGGCGTAGTTGTCCTCCGCGGCGGTGATCACGGTACGAAGCTCGCCGCCGAGAAGAAATTCCGTCGCGCCGATGGACCTCGTGTCATGGTGTGCACTGCGGCCGGACGTGAAGGCATCAATCTCCAATTTGCACGCGTGCTCTTCAACTTCGATCTGCCTTGGAACCCGATGGATGTCGAGCAGCGGATCGGTCGTATTCACCGCTACGGTCAGAAAGATACGGCACAAGTCTACAATCTCGTGTTGTCGGACACGATCGAAGGCAAGATATTTCTACTTCTCACCGAGAAACTGTCCGAAATTGCGCGAACGTTGGGAAAAATCGATGAACATGGCAATGTGACAGAAGATCTAAAAGTTCAGATACTGGGGCAGTTGTCTGATCGCCTTAGCTATGACCAGCTTTATCGGGACGCGCTTTCTGATCCCGAGCTGAAGCGGACACGGGAAGAACTTGAGGCGGCAATATCGAACGCGAACGAGGCTCGGCAAGTTGTCTTCGAGTTGTTCCAGGACTTGGACCGCTTCAGTCTTGACGACTACAAGCCATTCGCAAACTTGGACAACAGTAAGCTGAGGATCGAAGCGTTTACGCGGACGGCTTGCATCGCTGATGGCGGCAGCTTCAAATTGGAGCCGGGGGGAGCTTTTCGGATCGAATTGGGTGAAGGGCGTGCTCAGACAACTTATTCACTCGACCGCGAGAAAGTGCAGGCAGACGAATCGCTGTCGTTGTGGGGGCTTGATCATCCAGAGTTGCGGAAGCTCATTGATCGGTGGAAAGCGATACCGCCAGAAGAGATTGGCTCCATTGCTCGAGGCGACTTCGAAGGTGTTCTTACGATATGGATGATTGAGGCCTTTGAAGACGGCGCTAACTCAATCCGTCAGATCGTGCCGATTGCTATTGACGCGAGCGGCAAGCGCGTCCCTAGCTGTGAGAAGCTCTACGCTGAAGTCTTCAAGCGGAGTCAGGATGTTTCGGTGATGAGTGCTGAACTGAGAAAACAAGTCTTTCATCAGCACATAGAGCCGGCTCTTGAGCGAGAGCTTGTCCATCGTGGAATTTCACGTTCGAACCGTGGTTATGCAATAGGATTGCTTGGTTGGGTTGAGATGGCCTAGCTGGCGCGAACTGGCGCAGCGACGGGGTGCAAACGCAGCAACAGGGTGCGTACGGATGCGCTGAAGTGCAGGAAAACCGAGGGTTTCAGCCGGTCTTGGTGGGTTGGTAAGGGAGAGGTCGGAAGTTCAATCCTTCTCGGCAGCACCATCAGACCCCAAGCCATCCGCGGCTTCCAGAGATCCATACCCACATACTCAGACGATTCTGGCGCGGTTTTGGCGCGGAACGGGCCCTGAATCCGCTTCCGACGCCGTCCCCGGCCACGGCATCCATTGTCCCCATGACATCCTGAGCTCATCCGCTTGATCGTCCCCAGCGTCCCCGGCGGTGTGCGCTGCGTCCCCGCGCATCGAGCGGTGCTCGTGCGCTCTCGCGTCGCGCTGTCTCTCCGTCCTCCTTGTTCGTGCTTGGTGGTCCCCCTGTCGGGTGAAGGACCACCAACCCCTCACGAAAGGAGGACTCCGATGAACGCATCCGACGCCAAGCAACTTGCCGATCAGGCACTTGATGACCTCGCCAACGCCCTTGCGCAAGGCAACAGCGACCGGCTCACCGCCTTCTTAGACACCATGGCGCGTTTCCACCGCTACTCGGCCACCAACCTCATGCTCATCCTCACCCAGCGCCCCGACGCCACACGCGTCGCGGGCTTCCACGCGTGGCGATCCATGGGCCGCTTCGTCAAGAAAGGCGAGAAGGGCATCGTCATCTTCGCGCCCATGCGACTCAAGAAGCGCTCCGCGAAGGAGACGGCGAGCGGTGCGCTCGTCGACGACGACTTCATCCTTCGTTTCCGCGCTGTCTACGTCTTCGATGTTGCGCAGACCGAAGGCGAGCCGCTGCCCGACCTCGCGCGCCCTCAAGGCGACGCCTTCGCGCTTCGTGCGCTCGACCGCCTTCGCTCGCTCGTCGCCGAGAAGGGAATCGCGCTTGAGTACGCCGATATGCCCGGCGGCTCCTTCGGCCTTTCCTGCGGCGGCACAATCAAGCTCGCGCTGGACCTGGCTTCGAAGCCCGCCGAGCAGTTCGCAACGCTGGCCCACGAGCTCGCCCACGAACTCCTCCACCGCGACGAGCGCCGCAAGGAGCTCACGAAGACCATCGTTGAGACCGAGGCCGAGGCCGTCGCCTACGCGGTCTGCCGCGCCGTCGGCGTCGATGCGCGGGACGCGTCGACCGACTACATCCGGCTCTACCGCGGCGACGCCGCGACGCTCGCCGAGTCGCTCTCGCACATCCAGCGAGTCGCAGCCGATATCATCGCAGGTGTCACCGCCGACGAGGTCGCGACAGTCTAAGGCGTGATCAGCGAATGTCGTTCGCGGGTGGCGCCGCCGCGAAACGCGGCGCCTCGTGCGTGAGCTGTCGGGTCAGATGATGCGCTTCCATCGACGGAAGCGCCCCGGGCGGAGATTCCCCGAACAACGTCTCGATGGTGCGCGCCGCGTCGAGTAGGAAGTCGGGGTGGTGCTTCGCGTAGATCTCGGTCGTGCGTTGCTCGGAGTGCCCGAGCATTCCCGCGATCTGGCGGAGCGGCACGCCCGCCGCGGCCATGAGCGTCGCGCCGGTGTGGCGCAGCGTGTACGGCGTGCAATCGTCGATGCCCGCTCGCTCGCACGCGGCGCGGAAGGCCTTCTTGACGCTCCGCACCGGGCGGCCGTCCTTCTCCAGGATATAGCCCGTTTCCGAATGAGCGATCGCGTCTTCGAGGTACGGACGCAGACTCGGCGTGATGGGCACGACCGGCCGCCGCTTGTTCGACTGGATCGATCCCGGGGGCAGGAAGTCGATCCGCGCCCAGTCGAGGTCCACCTGCTCGACGCGCAGCGAGAAGATCCCGATGGGGCGCTGGAGTGTGTGGAGCGCCAGCATCACATACAGCCGCAGGTGGGGGAGATGGCACTCGGAGAGCAGCCGCCGCACCTCGTGCACGCGCAGGAACCGGTCGCGTGGGGGCGGGTTGGGGAGCATCTCCACATGCGGCACGCTCTCGATCAGGCCGCGTTTCCACGACGACCGCATCGCGGCTTTCACGACGCCCAGCTCGCGGTTCATCGTCGCGTTGGACGCGGTGAATCCTTGCGCGAGCAGCGTCCGCCGTCGCCACTCGATGTAGCGGCGCTGCGCGTCAAGACCGAAGTCGGCGACCGACTCGACCGAGTCGATCTCGATGAAGGCGCTCACATGCTTCAGAACCGAGAGCGAGGCGGGTCGAAAGGGTTTTGTCCCAACCGATTTGCTTTCGATGTAATCAACGAGAACGTCGAGCAGCGGCACGCGCTCGGCGGAACGCTTGGTCGGCTTCAGTCGCTCGCGGGCGTACTCGACCAAGAGGCGCTTGGCCTGGTCAAGATCCTTCGTGCGCGTGCTCTCGCGCACTGCGCGGCGGGATCGGGCGGGACGCCAGTAGATGAAGTAGTTGGGGGAGTCGGGCCGCTTGACGAGCGTGAATCCCTCGTACTCCCACACCGGTTCGTAGAACATCCGTCGTTGTCTCCTTGGTTCACTCGGTTGTCGAGGTAACGGCGGAGCTGCTCCGCCGTGTGGAAGACGCGCCGTCCCAGCCGCACGCAGCCGAGCCGGCCGGCGACGCGTTCGCGGTGGAGCGTGTTGCGGTGCACGCGCAGCGCCCTCGCGGCTTCCGCGGTGGTCAGCAGTCGCGGCAGCCCGGCGAGCGATCGCGCGTGCTCACCGAGGGGGTCTTCCTCGGTCCCATGACGCGCGCGCTCAGGGTCGGATGTCAACCCGCCACCGGCGACCGGCCCCCACGTTGCACGGGCGCCGTGGCGCGGAATCCGCGCGCCGCTCATTCCAGCGGCTCCACGCCCGGGTAGGCGATCGGGGGCTGATTCCGAGATCGCAGGACGGCGTTGGCCGCGCGGATCACGCTCCGAGTGTCGGTCAGTCGACCGTCGAGCAGGAATCCTCCTCGTGTGGAGAGCCGGGCGCGCGAGCCGAGGATGTCGAGCGCCCGACGAAGAGGGGGCGACGGCCAGTCGTCGGCCTTCTCCGCCTTGGGTCGCGGCGGGCGGTTGTCGTTGGCGGCGATGCGTCGTTTCGGGCGCGTTTCGAGCACGGTCCAGGGGTATACGGTGTGCTCGTTCCCTTGCCGGTCGATAACGACGCGGACGCACTTGGGCGGTTCAGGGTCGATGAAGTCGTCGAGGGTGACCGCGCCCCCGCTGAGCTCCTCGATGCGCCGCATGAGGTCAGGCGTGGGCAGGCGTTCACCGCTAATGTACCGCAGGACCGTGCTGCGGCTCTTCACGCCCAGCATCGTTCGGAGCTGCTGGGGCGTGATGGAGAAGGCATGCATGAAGTCGGCGAGTTTCATGCCGACTTTGGTAGCGCACCTTTTTCGGGGCTGGAACCCTGTCCCCGCCCCACGATTCAGTTTCGGTACATTGGTATGGAGTCACCGCGATGACCCATACGGGAGCGTCCATCCCGAGCATGCGATTGTCGGTCAGGGCCGCCGACGCCCGAGTCGAACTCGCCGCCCAATCGGTGATCCGCACCTGCGTCGAGCGGCTCGGGCTCGCCGAGATCCCGCTGCCGATCCCGATCGACGACTGGATCGAGCGGCCGCTCGGCTACCGATTCAGCGTGGCGAGCGACGAAGAAATGGGCACGGGCGTGCTCGGTGTTGCGCGACGGAGCGAGCGCGAGATCCTCGTGAGCGAAACGTTGCTCGGGAACGAGGGCCGGTACCGGTTTACCTGCGCCCACGAGCTCGGGCACATGAGGCTCCATACGGCCGGGGGCGACCAGTACCGTGACGAGGTGATGCCGCACCCTGCGGGCGCGCCCGAAGTGGAGCGTGAGGCCGACCGATTCGCCGCCGCGATGCTCATGCCGATCGACCTGCTCTCGTCCGCGTTCGCGGGGATCGCTTTGGAGAAGCGGCTCCATGCTTCGTGCTTCGACCTGCTCCGCGGCGACGATGTCCGAGCAGTCTGGCTGTGGCGACGGTGCTTCATCCCCGCGCTCGCCGAGCGCTTCGCGGTGTCGACCCAGGCGATGGCCTATCGATGCCGCGAGGTCCGGCTCCCCGGACAGAAGCGGCTGCTCAAGCCGTCGCTCATCCCGCTGCTCGTCGCGCCCGAGGAAGCGATCGCACAACTAGACCTCGACGCGGTCGTTGTGCGTGAGGGCGTGCCGATTTTGAACTGACGCTTTCAGGCAGTGCCCTTCGCCTGACGCACTCCAAGAGTGGGACATGCTCCGTTTTCTAATGAGCAAGGAGCGAATAGCGACCAGCAGCCAGACTATGTTCAGTACAGCCGGGGGCCACGCCTTGGAATAAATGCAGTAGATCGCAATCAAGAGAGCGCCGATCGCGTTCAAAACAAAGTAAATGTTGCCACGAATGCGTTGCTGGAAGGCAAAAGAAAGCAATAGTAGAGCCATCCCCGTCCAGCCGAGGAGAGAAATAAACAAACTCACTGGCTAATTCCTCGGTAGAACTTGAGAATTTCCTCCGAGGTGATGCGCTCTCGACTAGTTCGCATGAGTCCCTTGAGCAGATCTTCGGAGACATCGTAATCTATCAGTGTCCATTGCTGATCTTGAAGCTCGAAGGGACGAGATTGATTCATGTAGTCTGTATCGAGGATCTCTTTGCGGATGACTCGCTTGCGGTTTTTGTCGGCAAACGTTACATAAACGATCTTCTCGTTCAGGCCAAGCCAAGGGGTCTTCAGCCAGTAAAACCAGACTCCCTTGCGTGGTTTGCCGGCGACATTGTCTCTTTGCACCGAGTCTGGATTGGAAACCAGCTGGCACCTTTCACTGCTTGTAAGGTCGAAGTGACCGAGCTCGTCGAGGTCCATTCGAGCGGCTTCGCCAAGCATCGCATTGAGAACTAGGCTTGCATGCACCGTGGCGTTTCTTAGCCAGTTGAAGGTATTGTCGACGGCTTCCTTGCGCTCGTCGAGTTCCTTCTGCAAGGCTTTGTTGTCGCCGGCGTCATTGGCCTCTTGACGCTTGCCTTCTTCAATCGACTTGAGGAAAGCTTGGGCTGGGGAGTCATGGAGAAGATAGTAGTTGAATTCGACGCCGCGAGCTGCTGCTGAAATTATGGCTCTTCGAATTCGTGAGGCATCACGCTCAAGCGGTGGTAGGCAGGTTGCCAAGGAGTGGATGTCGCCCTCTTGAAGCTGATCCAGCTCGGCGACAACGTAGTCCATATACGCGTCACCGCGAAGCTTCCGCGCTCGAGGGAAATGGTCCACGAGCTCTCGAAGGCCCTTGAGCGTCGTGATCACTCGATCGTTCAAGAACGAGACCGCCGACTGTTCAGCATCCCGACGCGGGCTCGTCGCCTCAGCAATCAGGCGATGGAGGTGACCCGTCGACATGCCCATCGCCGCGGCGAGGAGATCCTCGTCGATTCCCTCATTCCGAAACCACCTGATATGGGTGGCCACGGCGTCCCGGCGTTGATCGGCGGTCAGGTCACGCCTGTTCCGGCTGGGGTTTCTCTTGGCGGTCATTCGAGTGCCTCTTTTCTCGGACAACTCTACGCCTGAGATTTGCAAAAATCGCATAAAGCTTCGCGAGCAGCCGCAAGGCCGTGTTACCATGACAACAGGTTAAGAGGTAAGTTAGAAGAACAGAGATAGAGCCGCAACCGGCTCTTGACCCGGGTCGTATCAGGAGGTGTGGGTCAGCGTGAGCGCTGGGCGGCGTGGAGGGCCGCAAGATCGAGCATGGATCGGATGTCCTGGCGGGTGTGCATCGCGAACAACACCAGAAGCAAACCCCGCAAGGCCCGTTCTGGACTTCGTCCGCCAGCAGCGGCCCCAACCATCGGGTCGACTGGCATCACCGAGTACCTGTCACCGGAGTTGATGAGTTTGAGCGGCATTCGTTCCAAATCCGCGAGCCACTGAGCATGTGCGGAACCCACAACTTGAGCTAAATCGTTGCGGACTTCGACGAAGTCGGAGAGGAAGACAGTTTTTGATGACATAGCCCTGGAACGGAAACCTGCTTGTGGGTTATGCATTCTTTGTTGCATATGCATTGCCGGATGTCAAGGCTGATTCGGCCAGATGGGACGGTGATCAGATGAGCGCATTTCCTTCGAGTTTCAACTTCTCGTCACCGTTGGCGGATGTCCAAACGGTCATTCAGTTTGACCAGCAGACCATCATGCGCGGCGTTCATCTGGCTCGGTTTCCCGTTCAGCTTGTCGTCGGGGAACTTGTTCGGTGTGGGATCTCGTTCCAGTTCAACTGTGACGGTGGAGTCTGGAGCCTCTGTGTCTACGAGCTGACAGCTCCGGGCCTCGTTTTTGGGTACTGGTGCGAGGTTGATGACGCCCTTCCGCACCGCGGGATCTTCCTTGAGCCGTGGGAGTTCTCCAACCTTCAGACTATCGTTCATGTCTACGGGCTCGCGCGCTAGGCGGTTTCGAGTCTTGACTAGAGAAGTGGACATGTTAGCATAAAAGCGTACAGGCCATGCTGGCCCGCTCCGGCCTCCTTGGAGTTGCCTATGACCCCGTCCCCGAAACAGCCCGCAGCCCCCATCGGCGAGGTCCTTCGCGCCCGTCGCGTCGAGGTGATGGGCAAGGGCCTGCGCGAGACGGCGAGCACGCTCGAAATCGCCCCGGCGCACCTCACGGACATCGAGAAGGGGCGGCGCTCGCCCTCCGAGGAGCTCCTCCTCCGCATTGCCAAGGTCTACGGCGTTGACGAGGCCACGCTCCGCGCCGGGTGGGGCAAGGCCGAGACAGTGGTGGGGGAGATCGCGTCCAGCAGCCCGACCGCCGCTGCCAAGGCGCCCGACCTCCTCCGCGCCGCCAAGGGTCTCGACGCCGACCAGTGGGACGCGCTCATCGCGCAGGCGCGGACCATGGCCGCGAAGAAGACCCGCAAACCAACCAGAACCAAGAAGCCCCGGTGAACCGGCGCGCTCGGACGCGACCGCGTCTGCGCGCGATCGCCGTTAGCGTGTAAGCGTACAAAGTGACGATCGGGGTAGCCGATGATCACCCACATCCCCGGGCCCGCCCCCGAGTGGCTCCCGACAGACCCGCCGACGATCGCGCCCGCGGTCATGACCGCCGCCGAGGCCGCGGTGTTCCTCCGGCTCACCGAGGGCGGGCGGGACATCGCCGACGCGGTGAAGTCGCTCGAATACCTCGTGCTGACGGGACGCATCCGCCCGTGCCGCGTCGGCAAGCACAACCGCTTTTCGCGCGAGGAGTTGTGCCGCTTCGTGCGCGAGCAGACGGAGCGGTACGGGACGCAGGATTCATGAGGAAGGTCTAGCGGCCTCGCGGCCGCGCCTTATGCTGGAGCCGAGCGATGATCACCGTCCAACTGCACAAGCGCAGCGTGACGATCGGCACGGGGCAGAAGGCCCAGTACTGGACGCTGCGCTGGTACGGCGTCGACGGCAAGCGCTACTCGGAGTCGATCGGACGGGTCGGGACCGTGACCAAGAGCGCCGCCGAGACGAAGCGGCGCGAGAAGGAGACGCAGATCAACTCCGGGCAGATCGGGCGCGACCGGCCGAAGGACATCACCCTGGCGGCGTTCGTCGAGCACGACTTGGAGGCGTGCGCGATCGACCTCAAGCGCAACAGCCTCGAAGGCATCCGGCACGCGGGGTCGCACGCGGTGGGGGCGCTCGGCGGCCAGCGGAAGATCGCGAGCATCACCAAGGCCGACATCGGGCGCATCAAAACCTACGTCATCGAGGAGCGGAAGAACGCCCCGGCGACGCTCGCCAAGACGCTGCGCACGCTCAAGGCGATGTTCAACCGGGCGATCGACTACGGCTTCCTGCGCGAGAACCCCTTCTCGCGCGTGCGCATGCCCAAGACCCAGTCGCGCCCCAAGCGCATCTTCACCGCCGAGGGGATCGCGGCGATGCTGGAGGTCTGCTCCAACACTTGGTGGCGCGCGTTCGTCGCGCTCGCCGTGACGAGCGGCCTGCGCAAGGGCGAGCTCTCGAACCTGCTCTGGGGCGACATCGACTTCGACGAAGGGACTGTCCGCGTCGCCGCGAAGCGCAGGGGCGAGTTCCGCGTCCGGGGGAGCGGAGCGTTCCCGATCCTCGAATGGTCCGCCAAGTCGAGCGAGGAGCGCGTCGTGCCCCTGCCCGCGCGGACGCTGGCGCTGCTCGCGCGGCTCCAGACCGAGAGCGACGGCTCGGCCTATGTGTTCCTGACGCTTGAGCGGCTCGCGACCATCGACGCGGAGATGAAGGCCGGGCCGCTGGGGGCTAACTACGAACCGCTCAACAACCTTGCTGTCCGCTTCCAGACAATCCAACGGAAGGCGCGGCGGCTGGTCGCGAAGCGCCGCGGCGTTGAGGTCGATCAGGTGGCGTGGACGATGGGCTCGCTCCACGACCTGCGCCGGACCTACGGCACGCAGATGGCCCGAGCGGTGCCGATGCATGTGCTCAAGGAGTACATGGGGCACGCGGACATCAAGACGACGCAGGCGTTCTACCTGGCCGCCGAGAGCGAGGACGCAACGCGGGCGCGGAAGGCGCTGGACGGCTTCCTCGGCGATGACGCCGACGCGCCGGGAGGACGCAATGAGGACGCAACGGCGGATTTTCGGGAGTCTGCGCCGGAAGCCGAAAATGACAAACCCCCGCCGGAGCGGGGGTTGAGAAGCGAGGCGGACGGGACTCGAACCCGCAACCACCGGATCGACAGTCCGGTACTCTAACCAATTGAGCTACCGCCCCTTACGTTCAAATGTCGTTCCACGGGCGTCGGGCAGGTGAGGCCGCGACCTGCGGAACGCGGAAACATAGCCCCCGGGGGCCGAGTGTCAAGACTCGGCGAGGGGCGATCAGCCGCGTCTGCTGCGGCGGAGGGCGGGCGCCGCGATGGCGGGGCCGAGCAGCAGGGCGGCCGCGGGGCTCGGGACCACCCTGACGCCGAGGGCGGAGTCGGTGCGGAAGTACTCGAACCGCAGGGAGCCCGCGAGATCGGGCAGCGCGAACGAGCGGAACTCGCCCGAGAACGCGCTCGCGGTCATCAGGACGAACTCCTGTCCTTCGGAGAATCCGTCGGGGTCGCCGATCACGGTGACAGCCAAAGCGCCCTCGAGCGCGGCCGTCCCGGAGACGGCGAGCAGATCGCTTCGCAGGCCCCGCGCGTCGGCGTTTGGCGCGACATTGAAACGCAGCGCCGACGTCGGTTCGTACAGGATCTCCAGGTCGCCGTTGATCGTGATCTCGTCAATGGACAGGTTGCCCGCGACCGCGAGGGAGGATCGCACGACCTCGACCGCGCCGGACGTCGCGGTGAGATCCGCGTAGAGGTTCGTGACGCCGAGCAGCGTGATGGTCGACGCGGTGACGGGCTCGAGGATGGAGATCGCGAAGATGTCCGCGTGGCCCTGAGCGACGACGGCGTGGGTCAGGTTGCGCGTCGGGGTTTGCCAGTTCAGGTCGCGACCGACCTGGATAGGCCCGCCGGTCACGGTCAGCGTGTTCACGCCGAGGACGCCGAGGTCGCGGCCGACGGCGAGCCCCTCGGCGAACTCCGCACGGGCGTTCGAGAGTCGCAGGTCGCTCGCGAACGAGTAGCCGTCGGTGAAGTGGATCCGGCCCTCTCCCAGGACGACCGGGACGGCGGCGTCGAGCCGCTGCGAGAAGCGGACGTCGGGCGCAGCGATCGCGATCCTCGTTGCATTGATTGCGCCGTGAAAGACGATCTCGTCGCGCGCCGCCACCTGCATGTTCATGGATGTGAAGTCTCCGTTGAACACGACGTTCTCGGCGAGGATGTTGACGAATTCAGCGCTGAAATCGCCTTCGAACGTGAGGTCGGTCGTGTTGAACGCCGTCGAGAAATTGCCCTGCAGGGAAAGGTTCTCGAACCGCCAGGCGCCGTCCTGGATGCCGATGGCTGAGAGCGCACCGACGTTGTCGACGATGGTCTGCTCGCCGCCGGAGGTGTTCCGGAACCGGATCGGAGTCTCCGGCCGGATAACGGCGCCCTGCTCGAAGTACTGGCTACCGAAGAGTTCGATGAGCGCGCCGGAGTTGAGGGGCCCGAGCTCGCCTCGGTGGACGATGTCGCCGTGGATCTGCGTGCGAGCGCGGTTGAAGAGCAACCGGCCTTCGTTCACGATGCCTTCCGTCGCGCGGATGACGGAAAGGGTCTCGCCGGTCTCGCCGATGACCTCGATATCGCCGGCGTTGTGGATGGTTCGTGTTTCGGCCGTGCCGTTCAGGCCCAGGACGAGGCGGCCGGTGTTCACGACGCCTTCGGCGTTGAGGGAGAGCGTTTCGATTTCGCCGAGGTTCTCGAGGGAATCGCCCGCGCCGGTGACGGTGATCGACGGGGCGATCACCCGGTTGCCGTGCTCGATGCGCATCGTGCCGCCGACGCCAAGACCCTGGTTGGCGCGGAGCACGGAAGACGGCCCCTCGCCCATGCGCATCGTGAGGTTGCGGGAGATGGTGAGTGTCTGTGCGAATGTCAGGTCGGCCTGCGCATCGGTCGTGAAGTCGCGCAGCGCGACCGCGTTCGCCGCGGTGATGGCGACCATGTTGTCGCGATCGATCGCGACGAGCGCGTCGGCGTCCGTGAACGGCGGCGCGCCCGGCACGCCGAGCGGGGACCAGTTTGTCTGGTCGAACCAGTCTCCGGACAGGGCGGCCCATTGGAAGAGCGGCGTCGGATCGCCCGCCATGGCGCGACCGGCGGCGGACAAGAGCGCGGCGGCGACGACAGGCGCATGGCTCGTACGGAAACGCATGATTCACTTCCTTTCCCCGGAAGGCCCGACGGGGTGGAACGACCCGCGGGTGACTCCGCTGTGCGCGTCCAGTATCGCCGAACGCTGGGGAGGAAGCAAGAGAAATCTGCGTCACACTGGGTGGGCTGATCCTGCCAGGGCCTTGGCGCGCCGGCGGCGGAGGGCGGCGGCGACCCCAAAGAGCGAGAACGCGGTCGCCGACGCGGGGGTCGGGACGACGACGAGGCGGACGGCGTGTGGCTCGTAGACAATGTCGAAGAAGAGCTCGCCCGGGAGGGTTGGGAGGAAGAGTCGGTCGAACTCGCCGGTGATGGTCCCCCCGGCGTCGATGAGGGTGAACGACGCGCCGAGAGGTACGGGATCGGAGGAGGAAGCGAGCAGGACTTCGAGGTCTCCGGTGAGCGTCGCGTCGCCACCGACGAGGATGCTCGTGCCGAAGAGCTGATCCTGACTCGCGAAGTAGCGGGCGTTGGCTTGCAGGCGCGGGGCGAAGGTTTCCAGCGAGAGTTCCATTTCGAGGTCGCCGGTGATGTGATGAAGGCTGCGTTGGAGCTGAAGTTCGGCGCCGCGAACTGTGACAGTGTCCGCGGTAATGACGCTGGAGAACAGTTGAACGCCGAGCGAACGATCGAGCAGCACGGACTGAGCGCTCACCGGGCCGTCGAGTTGGCCGCCGTTGAAGACGAGGCGTCCCCCGACTTCGATGCCGCGTGCGATAGACGTAGATGGAGCGTTGAACGTCGCGTTCCCGTCGACCGCAACGAAACCGTTGAATGTGGCGCCGGTGGCGGTGAGGCTTCCGCCGATCGTCAATCTATTGTCGAAGATCGCGCCGCGATTCGCGATACCGGTGAGGAATACATCGCCGCTGACCCCGACCGTTGACGCGAAGCGAACTTCCGCTTCGGGTCTGTTCCCGTCGTACACAACGGTCAGGTCGAGCGATCCGGCGAGGACAGGGCCTGCAAACAAGGCGCTGGCGCCATAGACATTGATGTCGTGGACGGTTGTGAGTGTTTGCTGGATCGTCAGGTCGGCGTTCACAGAGGAGAACCCACTCGCCGTAATGGGGGCGGTGAACGTGGCGGACCCGACGGACTGCTCGACTCGCAGGCCGCCGCCGTCGAAGCGGGTCATAAACTCGATGCTGTCGCTGTTCTCAAGGGTGAGCGAAACGTCGCCCGTGATGTGAGCCGCTATGGTTTGAGCGCTTCCGACTCGCAGGCGGGCGTTGCCGCCAAGCGAACCGGCAAGCGGCGCGGCGCCGTCGAACCGGAAGACTCCTCCTCCGGTCAGCGAAGAGCCGTCGGCGAAGAAATGCGAGCCCCGAAACTCGACCGTGGAATCCTCGGTGGCGCGGATCTCACCGGCGTGAAATGCGGATGCGTCGATGATCATTCCGCCATCGACGTCGATGACGCCGTGGTTCTCGAAGTAGGGGGTGGCGCCGCCGAACGTCATGCCGAATCGGGCATCGCCCTCGGCTCGGATCGTGCCGTGGTTGTGGAACACTTCGAAACCGATCGAGGCGTCATCCGCGAGTTCGATGCGACCCGAGACGTTGTTGACGAGCCCGGTGCTGCCCCGGAACGATCCGAAATCGATCGAGGAATCCTCGCCGATCGAGATAAGTCCCTCGTTATCCACGGCGCCGAAAAACGATGCTGTCGATCGGCGTGTGTCGCCGACACGGATCGCGCCGAGTTGGCCGACGCGGTTGCTTTGCTGGCCGTCCGCGAACGCGAGAACATTGGAGCCAAACGAGTCACGGTCGAACAGCAGCGTTCCGGCACGAATGTCGAAGCGTCTGAAGCCTGTGTCCTGGAAAATGCCGGAGGGAACCAGTCTGCCGCGGCTGAATGAGAGTGTGGCGTCGGGCGAATCCAGGGTTAGCGTCTCTATACCGGCGCTGATCGTTCGAGTGAGCATGACGGTGTATGGATCGCCGACGGCATCGATGACGACATGCTGAGGGAAGCCCGTGGCGCCGGGAGCGGTGTCGAGAGACCAGAGCGCCGGAGCGTTCCAGTCTCCGCTGACGGGGTTGAGCCATCGGTTGACGGGTATCTCGCCCGCGGTGGCGGTTGATCCTGCGGCGGCGGCGAGTGCGAGCGCGAGCGAGCGGGCGGTTGCGGTGCGGCGCATGCGAGTTGTCCCCTGTGCGTGCTGACTGACCCCGGCCGCCGCCCGCGCACGGGCGGGTCGGCGGTGTGGTTCCGGAAGGGCGGGCGGCGCGGCGTGTGCGTCGCCGCGGCGGACCGCGATACGCAGCCATCCCACAGAACGGTTTGCCGTTTGTCAAACGAAATCTGATTTTTCTTGCGTTCCCGTGCGCGGCCCGGTAGATTGCACGCATCTGCTTTCGCGGGGGCTGTTTACTTGCCTTCGAACCAGTTCTGCGCGATGGATGCGTCGGCCTTGAGCGGGACACGGAGTTGCATCGCGCGTTCCATGCGTTCGACGACGAGCGCGCGGGTTTCCTCGGCGCGGTCGTCGGGCGTTTCGAAGACGAGTTCGTCGTGGATCTGCAGGAGCATCTGCACGCCGGGGATCGCGGGCTCGTGCGGGAGGCCCTTCGCCTCGCGCAGGTGCGGCGCGTGGGCGCTGAGGCGCGTGTGCAGGTCGAGCATGGCGAGTTTGATGAGGTCGGCGGCGGAGCCCTGCACAACGGAGTTGATGGCCATGCGCTCGCCGAGCGCGCGCTCGTTGGGCCTGCGCGCGTGGATCTGCGGGATGGGGCGGCGACGGCCGAGCATGGTTTCGGCGTACCCGTGGCGCTCGGCCTGGGCGATGCATTCCTGCAGGAACGTGGTGATGCCCGCGAAACGCTGCTTGTAGTTGGCGATGATCTCGGCGGCCTGTTTCTCGTTGAAGCCCTCGCCGAGACGGCGCGCGAGGCCGAACGCGGTGATGCCGTAGACGATCCCGAAGTTGACCATCTTGGCGGCGTCGCGCTGCTGGCGGGTGACGTCTTCGAGCGGGACCTGGTTGATCTGGGCGGCGACGGCGCGGTGGATGTCCTGACCCTTCTGGAAGGCGTCGATGAGCGCCGGGTCCTGCGAGAGGTGCGCAAGGATGCGCAGTTCGATCTGCGAGTAGTCGGCGGAGACGAGCGAGCGGCCCTGCGGCGCGTAGAACGCGCGGCGGATGTCGCGGCCGACGTCGGTGCGGATGGGGATGTTCTGGAGGTTGGGGTCGGACGACGAGAGGCGCCCGGTGGCGGCGACGGTCTGGTTGAACGACGCGTGGATGCGTTTCGTGCGCGGGTTGATGGCGTCCTTGAGCGCGACGAGGTAGGTGCTGACGAGTTTCGTGAGTTGGCGGTACTCGACGATGAGCGCGGGGACGGGGGAATCGACCGACGGGTCGGCGGCGAGTTTCTCGAGGACTTCGATGTCTGTGGAGTAGCCGGTCTTGGTCTTCTTGAGGGGCTTGATGCCCAGCCCGGGCGGCTCGGCGTCGGGCTTGTTGAAGAGGACTTCGGAGAGTTGTTTG